>JBNAVN010000080.1:0-8828 GCA_049700315.1 bacterium | reverse complement strand
TACCACCTTATTTAGAAATACCGTTTTGTCAAGATTCATCGGAAGCAGAACACTAAATTACCACCTGTCAATAGGCAAGTGCAGAGTTTCAAGACATGGTATCCACCTTAAAAAATATTCTATTCTGGACGGTTTCGCTACCCGTTTCGTCATCAGAGAAACGGAGCCTCGGTGTCTCGGAGTATCGGAGGCAATGTAATCCAATGAATACGGGACTGAAGTCCCTACTCCAAGAAACCTTTCACCCCGATTCCGTAGGAGCGGTTTCTTAACCGCGAGAATAAGCAACAACGTAACAACAACCCTGCAACGGGTTCGGAATGGAACTCTTGCACTACTCTTTCCCACAGATTTTTTATCCGGTCTCAATCCAATAATTATCGGATTGACGGATTAAGTCAAAATGTGGTATGAACAAAACGTTTGTTTAAGGATGGAACAATGATTTTTACAAGGTTAACCATTGGTTCTGAAAGAGCAATCGGTTTTTGAAAAAATCCTGTCTTGCATAGCTCAGAAACAAGAAATCCCATCCTATAATACAATTGGTTAAAAAGTTACGCCCTTGATTTTAGGTAACAACTATAACTTGGAACTCAACACCCATTGACAACTATCTTGTGATAAATATAATAAAGTATAATGCTTTATAAAACATATAATCAATTAATAAGAGTTTCAAGATTGGACAGGAAGAGAATTGGGGGGTCTATTCTTTTACATAGATTAAATATAAACCAGCAAAAGGATGTAAAAATATGAGATGTATTCTATTAGACAAGTGGTCAGTTAGAGCGTGGTATAACAGAACCAGATTCGGCTATACTGCCAAAATTAGAATGATATGCGGACCAAGTTCGTATACGAACGAGTTATATAAAATTCGGTTTGGCGAAAAAGTATATAAAGGTAAAATATGAAAGATGATATTATGAGTAAAGTTCACCAAAATTACAGGCGAACAGAATCTATAAAATCGGTAGATTCTTTTCAGCAAGATTTGTTCTTGAACTTAGTTCTAATGACTCCAAAACAAGAATTTTTACATATTCTAAGAGGGAAAGGGAAAAGATATAAAAGATATTTAGGCTCACCCTTAAGATATGCAGGCGGAAAGAGTTGGGCTGTCGGGTATGTAATAGAGAAAATCCCGGAAAATATAAATAAATTGGTTTCACCATTTTTTGGTGGTGGCTCAATTGAAATTGCAGTAGCAAAAGAATTAGGCATTGAAGTAATTGGTTTTGAAATATTTGATATTCTTGTAAATTATTGGAGGGTTCAAATTAATAGACCTTATGATTTATATCAGGAATTGGTAAGATTAAAACCTACTAAGGAAACTTATAATCGTGTTAAAGAGGAATTAAAAAAACACTGGGAAGGAGAAACAAAACTACTGCCGTTAAAATTGGCAGCCTATTATTATTTTAATCATAATCTTTCCTACGGTCCGGGATTTTTAGGATAGATGTCAAGTGTTTATGCAAATGAAGAAATGTATAATCGTCTTTTAGAAAGAGTTAAAAATTTTAATGTCAAAAATATAAAAATTGGATGTGCATCTTTTGAAGAAGTGATTCCTAAATTTAAAAATGATTTCCTTTACTGTGACCCACCATATTATTTAGGAAAGGATAGTACACTTTTCAGAGGACTTTACCCCCAAAGAAATTTTCCTATTCACCATAATAATTTCAATCATCATTTATTGAGGGAACTTTTATTAAATCATAAGGACGGATTTATTTTGTCTTATAATGATTCACCTACAATCAGAAAATGGTACAAGAATTTTGAAATTATTGAACTCCCTATACATTATACTATGGGGCAAGGAGAAACAAGGATAGGTTTAAATCGCAAAATAAAAAATACTAATCATATTAAAAAAACACAAGAATTATTAATAATTAAAGAAGGCTAAATTATGACAAAAAAGAAAGCGATGACATCTGAAAAGGCAAGTTATGTGAAACGAAAAGGACACGCCGATGCCAGAGAATTCGCTCAAGTTTTAGGTATTGGCAGGGAATATGGAAGTGAACCCCAGGCAAAAAGGATGTAATTGATTCAGAAGGGCATTCTTATTCTGTCAAAAGTGGTGAGAAAAAATGGCAAATTTTTCTATATGGCAAAACGAGATTTGAAAAAGATTATACTTTTAGAGGTATGAATGGATTCGGGGAATTATTTTTACAATGTATAGTAAGTTTTCCGGAAGATAGAAATGATTATTTAAGAAACAAAACATTGTACAAAAAGAGACTACAAAAACCAATGCGTCAATTATACCAAAGGATAAGAGAAAAGAGAGTTCTTGCTGCGTTTATTGATAAAAGTATGTTTAACAGCGGAGAGGTTGATTTTTTGGTTATAAAAGAGAAAGAAATTTTTCATGTATTCTGGAGTAGAGAAGTTGTTGAAGTTTTGATCAATAACTATGAAGTTGAAAACTCTAAAGCCAAAGGGAAGAATCAAATTGATGACCAGAAGGTAATTTTTAAGGTTTCTGGTAAAACTCATGGTGAAATTGAAATGAGAAATGACAGTGATGTACATTATAGGGAAGTAAAATTCTGGTTAGATAATCTGGTTAGATAAAAAGCTAACTTTTGATTTACTCAAATCACAAATAAACAAGACATGAAATCTCACCGCCAGAATAATTCTTTATGGCAAAGCTATAAATAAGTTATCCAAATTATATGAAAAATAGTATGTGTTATAAAGAATTTAAAAACAAGTGCCAAACCGAACTTCCTATAAAAGCGGAAAAAAGGGGAATCAGAAATTTTCGCCCAATCCCGACGAGTCGGGACTTCTTTTATCCGCAATTCGGCCGGCGAAACAGTGACTTTAGAAATATTAAAAAATATATGGTGAATAGATATGAAAACTACCCATAAAATAATCATAGGCGATTCAAGATGGATGTAGGAAATTCCGGATGAATCCGTCCATCTCATCATTACATCCCCACCCTATTGGCAACTAAAAGATTATGGAAATGGAAAACAGATTGGTTTCAATGATACTTATGAAGAATGGAATCAACACTTTACAGGTCATTGGGACTTTCCAGGTGAAAAGCAGGATAAACACTGTATATTCACAGGTAACGAGGTCAAAGGGGATAGATGGTTATATTGGAGAGATTCCAGTATCTATAAAACCACATACCTATCAAGTGAAAGTCGCATTACCAGAACACATAGAGACAAAAATTATCTATTACATGCCTTCGGCAAATTTTTTATCAACAAGCCTTAAGGCTAAATTTCTTATAATTTAAGAAAAATCTATTAAAAGAAGTATCAATAATTGCATTGAGGTTGAAGGATTTAATAGTTTGAAAATTGAATTCTTTGTTAACATACCCGAGGGAAGATTTTGAAATGAGCATCTAATATATTGCCTGGAATAAATTTTTGTGTATTATTCTCTATGCCTTCAAATAAAACGATAGGTGTGATTGCGGTTCTTGGCGCAAGTGTAATGTGGGCACTGGAGCCGATATTTGCGAAATTATCTTTTCAATCCACAGATTTTCTGAACACCTTTGCAACAAGAATATTATTCTGCCTGATTGTAATCACAATCTACTCCCTATTTTCAAATCCAGAACAACTCCTTGTGAAAAAGAAAGAATTCAAATGGCTGATTTATCTCTCCCTTGTTGCAACCCTGTTTGCTGATTTTATCTATACCTTTGCACTGACGAGGGTGATGGTGATAAACGCGGTCCTGATTGGCCATATACAGCCTCTTTTTATTGTTATCTTAGGATATTTTTTTCTGAAATCAGATAAACTTACAAAATCTGATTATCTCGGCATCCTCTTTATGATCTTTGCTGGAATCTTTGTATCGACAAAAACATTTGACAATCTAAGAAATCTTAAATTTGGCACAATTGGAGACCTTCTTGTCCTTTTTGCTACATTTGCCTGGGCAACAACCGCAATCACAACGAGAAAATATCTTAAAGATTTACCTGCCCAGGTGATTGCATTTTATAGATTTTTACTTGCGGGTATAATATTTTTTGTATATCTTTTATTATCAAATGGTATTAATATAACAAATATTTATCAGGTTTTGCTTGGTATTGTGATTGGCATCGGCACAATTTTATATTACGAAGGTTTAAAACGTATCAAGGCAGCACAGGTTGCAGCATTGGAACTCTCCACCCCATTCTTTGCCACATTTCTTGGATACATTGTATTGGAAGAATATATCACTTTACTACAGTTTGCCGGTCTGATGTTTTTGATAATCGGAATCTATTTTATTTCAAAAAAAGAAAAAACATAGCTATTTGCGTTCCAACCTTTGTCGAATGGAACCCACATCTACTGGCAACTATTACTGGCTTAATACTATCTTTCCTTGCTCTAATTTTCTATAACTTTTTAACGCATCGTAAAATGCCTTCCAGAATGGGTCAACCTTTGGATGTTCAAGTTTCTTCTCTTTTTTGTCTTCAATAAGGACCATTCCATATTTTTCTTCAACAAGTTCACCAACAATTGAAGATTTTATCCCCTTTTCCCTTAAGACTTCCACAACCTTTTCTGCCTTATGCCCACGACAGGTAATAATTAAAGTCCCTTCGCTGATTGATTTATAAGGGTCAATCTTGAAGAGATTACAGATTTCACTCACACACTCTTCCATTACAATCTTCTCTTTTTCAATGCGCACACCGCATTTCGCAGCCTGCGCAATCTCATACAGTCCACCCCATATACCACACTCTGTAGCATCATGCATTGCAGACACCCCTTCATCCCGAACACCAACTTTTACTGCGGTCATTGCATCTTCAACCACGGACATCTTGTAGAATAAATCCTGGGCTTTTTTTGAAAATTCATCACCAAATTCCCTTGCCAAAAATCTTGGAAACATCGTGGCAAATATTCCACTGGCTTCAATTGCCGGTCCTTTGGTAATAATAATCTTATCTCCAACCTTTGCAAACTTTGGTGAGACATATTTGTCTAAATCACCGACTGCAAGCACAGTTGCGCCACCGACCATTGGATAATAGCAGTTATCATACCGCGCAGTATGGCCACAGACAATTGCCATCCCCATCTTCTTACATTCTCTATCTATGGTCTTCCAGACCGTGGTCAATTCTTCTTCGGTCATTGATAAAGGCAGATTCAGGTCAATCGTTAAATAGGTTGGTGGTAACCCAGAGGTCACGACATCTGAGGCAAGAATGTGTACAGCAAACCAGGCCGCCCTTTCAAAGCCATATTCAGGCACAATAAAAACCGGGTCTGATGTCATTGCTACTGCTTTCGTCCCAATCTCAACAATCCCTACATCAACCCCGTGCTGAGGACCAACAAGAATATGCTTATTTTCAGCCCCAAGATGGGGATATATCAATTCATTAAAGACCTCAGATGAGATTTTTCCTATTTCAGGTAGTTTTGCCATATTTATCTCCTTTTTATATTTTACTAAAACTTACACCAATCTTATATGCCCGGCCTGGTAAGGGCACGCCTTGAAAATCTTCGTATTTTTTATCCAATAGATTGGTGATATTAAAAGAAAAAATTGACTCTATCCCTTTTCCGATGAGAATTTTTTTGTTTGCGATGGTATTGATTAAAATCCGGGTGGATTTATCACTATAGTAATAAAAGACCGGATTGAATTCTAATAGAGAGAATGTTTCAAGTGTAGCAAAGGATTTAATCACAGGAGACTGTAAGGCATATTTTGAGACATAGCCCTCGGGTAGTTCATCCTTTATTTTGATATAAGAAATGCCGGTTTTCAGGCTAATCAAAGAACCAAATAGGAATTTTAATGACGATTCAAGACCGAGGATGCGTGTCTTACCAATATTCTTTACTTGCCACGCTGTCTCATCCTGGCTCTTCACCCAATCAATATTATTCTCGGTTTTACGCACATAACATGCAGAATAAAATGAAATGTTTTTGAAGGCTGCGATGATACCGAACTCATCCTCCCAGGCACGCTCGGGCTTGAGCAATGAATCACCAAGATTTCCCGGGTCCTGATAGTATAATTCAGTAAAGGTTGGTGCCCGAAATGAACTGCCGATACTTGTGTGTAATTTTATTTCTGGAAGGATATTAGCTGCCAGACTGATTTGGGGATTGATTGTGCTTGCCCACCGTGAATAGAAATCTTCTCTTATGCCTGCGAGGAGAATGATACTTCCAGCAAAAAACTTCTGCTCAATCTGGGAAAAGATTCCAAAACGCTGATTATGCCTTTTTCCCAACCTCGTGCTATTTATAGAATCCCTGAATACCTCCACCCCGGTAACAAAATAGCCAAACTTTTCTTGACTTATATGAGTATGAGACAGTATCTGTAAACCATAAGTGAAGGTCTGATGACGATTGGCATAAAATTCTGGATTATTACGGTTAAGGACAAATGTATCAATATGGGTGCGATAAAGGATTGAGGTTTCAAGCATTAGCACCGGAAGGGCAAAAAACTGGCTATGTAAATTACAGACCACTGCCTGGTTCTTTTCCCAGGACGGAAATGGGGCATAGAAGTTCTTTGCTCCAAATGGCTTGTGCAAATAGCCAATGGATAATTGGTTATTTAATCGCTGACCTAAACTAAATTTTAATTTACCGAAGATATTATTGATTTTGTATTCATAGCCCGGCTCATATCCATCTGAAGATTCCATCCTATATCCGAGATAAGCCCTTGAAAAACCGACTGTTGCATCAACTTTGCGATAGTCAAAACTGCCCATACCGATTCCTGCCTTAATCTTATTTGCCCTCTTGGTGATAATATTTATCACACCACCACAGGCATCTGAGCCATAAAGCGAAGATGCAGTTCCTGAGAGAATCTCAATTCGTTCAATTTCACCGGGAGGCACAGGAATATTCAAGTTATGATGCCCGGTCTGAGGGTCATTGACCCTAATCCCATCTATCATTATTAAGACCTGCTGGAATGTAGAACCCCTGATATTCGGGTCTGCCTGAACTCCATCACCCCTTATTTTTATATCCAGCCCAGAGAAGTTTTTGATAACCTCAACCAAAGAAGCATATTTAACAATCTCTGTAGAATCTATGACAATAACTGTTCTTGTGATTTCTGAAATACTTTTTGGATAGCGATTTGCGGTCACAACCACTGGTGAAACTTCGTAAGTCTCTTGAGCAAGACCAATCACAAAAATCATAAGAACTAAAGGTATCTTCATATTCTCCATTTCTGATATTCTAAATCCAGAAATGGTTGGATTAAAATCTCTTTAAGGCTTAAAACCTTAACATAAGCCATCTCTCTTTGCTTATAATCACTATAGGTTAAACAGAGTTTGGCTGCGATTTTGATATCCTCTTCAGAATAATAGTTTTTTAACAATACAATAGGTCCTACAAAATCCCTTGTTTCTAATAATAAATCCCTATTATTATTGAGATTGAAATAACCTTTCAGTATTTCATTTTCCTGCTCATTCCTTCCCACAATTACCTTGGGACCGCTGGGCAGGCGGAAATGGCGTCCATATCTTAAAAGGGTTACATCCGCCATTGTATCCTCATTATGTTCAAATGCATCTTTTAGCCTTTTTGCAAAATTTGGGTCGGTGAGCCGGCAACCACCGGCCGGACAGGGATAGCCTTCTATACCAAAACTTTGGACTAAAGAAATCTGTGGCTTCCTTGAGCGTCCGGTAATTGATAGTAGTCTATTGCGGTCAACAATACCATCTTTTTCCGGAACTGTAGGTGGTAAATATCTTGCACACAGGGGTCTTAATAGTCTGCCTTCTAAACCTGATTCCTTTTCAATTATCCTCATTGCCCTTAAATTCTGGGACATTGGTCTTTCACCTAAAACCTCACCGGTGAATACAAAACTTGCTCCAATTTTTTTCATATATTCATTCGCCCTTGAAAACATAAATATTCGGCAGTCTATGCAGGAATTCATATTCCTGCCATAACCATATTTGGGATTTTTGACTAAACTAATATAATCCTCTTTTGCACTGATAATCCTCAATTCAATACCAAATTTCTCTGCCACTTTCTTCGCCTGATTCTGACAGCCCTTTTTTGTGCAGGTGCAAAACGGTGTTACAAAATTCAGCCCAATTACTACAATACCCTGTTCAAGCATCAATTTTACTGCAAGTGTAGAATCAAGACCACCAGAGAGTAAACCAATTGCCTTAACCATCTTTCAAACTCTTTTGCTAATCTCGGCAAGGGTATGGGTATCTAAGAATTTTTCTATCATCCGCTTTAACTTGAGCCAGTAAGGACGGGTAGGACAATTCTTACTTCTGGGGCAGGGATTTGTCTTTCTATCTCCAACACAGAAGACTGGTGTCCAGGATTCACCGACTGCAGACATTATCTCTTTGAGTTTTATTCTCTCGGGAACCCTGCTGAGTTGATAACCACCACCTGGCCCTTTTACCGTCTTCAATAGTCCAGCCTTTGTAAGTTTCAGAAAAATCTGTTCCAGATACTTTTCAGTAATATTCTCTGCATCAGCAATTTGTCTTAAGGACAGAGGTTTATTAACCTTTTGACTGCCCAAATAAACCATTGCCCGCACTGCATATCTGGTTCGGGTTGTTAATCTCATACCAATAGTATATCAAAAAAGTAGGGTATTGTCAAGTGATGAACAACCTCCCTTATCACCCTTTATTATCCCCCTTGTTGATTTTTGTAAAATTCTATTATTCCATAATTACAAGATATTCAGGGGGATACCCCCCTGAAAACCCCCGCTGTCCAACAATCCTTGATATATCGCCGTTACCCAAT
>JBNAVN010000079.1:0-8880 GCA_049700315.1 bacterium | reverse complement strand
CAAGGCTAAAGCCTTGCCCTACATCCAGGCCGCAGGATTGGTCGCAAGGCTAAAGAGGCTGTGTCGCAACCCCCGTAGCGGTCGGATTTATCCGACAATATAATTAAGAAATAATGAAATTTGATGAAGTTTGATAAATCAAACCGCTACAAATTGACAAAATTTTGAATTGCGACACAGTCTCTAAAGGTTTGCCCTACATTCCCACCCATTTCAGTAGGAGCGGTTTCCTAACCGCGATAATAATTTTCAAGATACATCAGGGGGATGCCCCCTGAAACCCCCATACTCTATCTGCTTGATGTTGTGCACTACCTTTAGCATACCGCCAAGTCCTGATGTATCTTGTCCAATCTTTTCTATAATGAAAAATTTCATTATTTTCGTATAGGAATTTTTCTAATTCCTACACTCAGACATACTCAATCCTATGTAATATTTTAATCTTTTTTAATAAAAAGTCAAGGGGTAAATGCAAATTTACTCCAGTCCAGAGATTTTTATAAACCATTGAGTGCCTTATAAAAAGATTCAAAATCTTTATATACGACTTATTTGGTTGACAAACTAATGTTTTTATATATTCTTTATCTATGCAGTTGATCTTGGTAATATTCTTAATTGAACCAGTCTCTATTCTTGAATTGCCTTCAAAATGCACAAGACTTGAAACTTATGAAGAAATGGTCTATTTCATACAAGAAAATAACAGGGCAATAATCAGGATTGATACTGCAAAAAATATTTTGAGTATTCCAGTTGAAGGTAACGTCAATAACCATATTTATGGATTTGCTTTAACACCTTTTTCTGTATATCTCAATATAGCAGGAACTCTGTTTAAATTATTTCTTAACTCTGGCCTTTTTGAGAAGATATATACAGGTGATGTTGTTTCGTTTACCCTGACTGATGCTGAAGAAATAGTCCTTGCCGACCGATTTAAGAAAGAAGTTTTATTCTTAGATCCTCAATACAAAATCAGGTTGATAAAAAGTAATTATAATGTTGTTGATGTTTATTATTTTGATAAAAGAATTTATCTTTTGACCAGAAAAGAAATCATTATCCTTGATGAATATGGAAATGTGATTGAAAAGATAAAAATCCCTGAAAAAAAAGAAAGGATTGTGGTGAAAGAAAAAATCTATCTTTTTACACCCGCACAAAATACAATCCTTAAAAAAGAAGGAGATTGGGAAAAGATGGAGCTCAACCATCCCATCATTGATTTAAGTATAACCGAAAAAAATGTTTTAGCCCTGAACCAGTATGGTGATACTCTTTATATATATGACAAATCTGATTTCTGAATCAGATAGTTTATACAAACTTGATTCAGTATATTACAATTTCCGTTTAGTTGAGGTTGATACAAATTTTTCGGGCGATACCGCATATGTTTCTGTTGAAGAAAATGAAGATAGTCAGAATCTTCTAAAGATTAGCGGGATTAAGGACTTTTCATTTGATATTGATCAAGGATTTAATCAGGGATTGAAACTTTATGTGGGTGGCGATGTGGAGGGTGTTAAGGTTAAAGGTGCTCTTTCTGACGAAGGGGCAGATGCGCCAACCCGCAGGATTTCAGACATAGAAAAGATGAAACTTGAAATCTGGGCAAAAAATTTTTATGGTGGTATTGGTGATTTGAGTCTTACACTCCCTTTTGAAATAAATAATGAAATAAGCGGTGTCAGGATGGGTTTGATGAAAGAAAAAGATAATGTAAATCTATCCTATGCACTTAATCGGGGAAAATTTCAACGACTTGAATTTGATGGTGAAGAAGGGAAACAAGGACCATATTTTCTTCAAGGTAGGGTGGTTTATGGTTCGGAAAAAGTTTATATCTCTGATTTTATTAATCCGTCGCGACTTTTAATTGTTGATGTAGATTATTACATAGATTATGAACAGGGGATAATCAATTTTACCAATAAGAATATAATCACAAGAAATACCCATATAATTGTTGAGTATATGCTGGCAACAGAGGATTATCCCAATATCTATCAGGAGATTGATGGACAGTATTCATTTGATGGTTTCTTATTCAATTCTATATTCCACCGTACCTATGATGATAATAATAATCCTCTGGGTTTTCAGTTAAATCAGTCTGAGATAGAAAGTTTAAAGACGAGTGGCGATAGTTCAAAGGTTAAACACATCTATGCTGATACATCATCAAGAGGAAATTACGACCTTGTTGATGGCAGATTTATATATGTCGGTGAAGGCAATGGACATTATCGCGTATCTTTTTTCTATGTCGGTGAGAATAAAGGTGATTATGTATATGACCCAAACATAAAGGGGTTCGTATACGCAGGAGAAAATCTTGGGAATTATACACCTGAAAAATTCATTCCTCTCCCCGAAGATAATCAATTTTATGGATTTGGCTTCAAACACAAATCTGGTCTATCTACTCGGCTTTATGGTTCTAATGTGGATAAGAATAGATTTTCTAATTTTGATGATGATGATAACAAGGCATATGGTTATGAACTAAATTTTGAGAAAGACCTCAGCATCTTTACGGTAAACACTAAATACATAAATTACGATAAAACATTATATCAGCCAAAAGGCAGACAAAATCTGAATTATAATTATGAATGGAATATCTCAGAACCTTTAAATGAACTTTTTCAGTTCAATTCCGGGATTAAACCTTTTGAAAATTTGGGGGTTGAGATTGGATATGGGCTTTTAAACCGCAAGCATAAAAAACGGTCAATATATCTAAAGCCACTGTTTTTCTATTGCGGTTATGAAGATATTGATACGATTAATAAATATATATTTGGTTTGAAGAAAAGGATAGATAAGATTTATCTTTATACACAGTATCTGAATCAGGAAGGAGAACATTATACAGAATATAGCACAAGTTATCTTTTTCAAAAGGATAAATCAATTAATCTTTCTGGAAATTATGAAAGGAGCAACAGGGGAAGGGCAATCTTGACAAAAGTTGATTTATCTGCAAAACCTATGATTATTTCTTTTGGCGCTCGTTATTTTAATGATACAATATTGATATTTGCCAACACAGGTCTTGATATTTATTATAAGAATTTCAGGTTTACAGGTGAATTGGAACAATCCCAGAGATATAGCCAGAAAAAAGATGAGATTTATATAAAAGTGCAGGAAGGGACAGGGGATTATGTCTATGACCCTATAACCAGGACATATATTCAGAAAGAAAATGGAGATTATATAAAACAGACAGTTTTATTGCAGGATTTTCAAAGGGTTACAAGCAGACGGTATAATCTTGAACCTTCTTTTGCCGTTGGCGTGTTTGATACAAAAGCAAGGCTTTTTTATCTTGATGAAGAAAATTTTGTGAATCGCAAAGAAGAGATATTTTTAAATTTTGAAAAAGATGAAAAACATCTTGAGATAAATTTTCTAGAAGATTTTTCAAAAGATAACCGCTATGCACTTGAGCCGATTTCGCAACTCCAGTTTCAATTTTCTTTAAATCCTGGATATAAAAAATTTTATAACTATTACACAATAGATTATCACAATGAAAAATGGAGTGAATTTTTAAGACAAGAAAGAATTGACTATGGTGTTGCTATGGATTTAGAGGTGATTGAAAATCCACAGGTAAAACCATTTGCCGGGTATAAATATAGTAATATTTTCTCGGATTTTTTCCCAGAATTGATTTTGATTATGCAGTCGCCTTCTGCAGGCTTGCTCTTAGGAAAACAAATAAAAAATCAAGGTCGTGTTGAATTAACCGGTGAATTGATTTATCATAGATACAATATTTCAGATGTCCCTTATCTATTCAGTGCAAATGAGGCTCCAGGATTGACAAAAATAATCACCTTGACCGGTTCTTTAGGGATTGGTAATAATACTATCTTCAGTTTGATATACACTATCCAGTTGCCTCCCAATGAAAAGCCTGTTCAGAATCTAAAATTCCAGACAAGGATAAGATTCTGATGGCTGATAAATACCGCGAATTTTATGAACAAGCGGGACAGTATTATGCTGAGGATAGGTTGACATATTCAAGTCTGAGCGGAATAACGAGGAAGAAATGGGTATTGAAGAGATTGTCACAGCTCAATCCAGGAAATCTTCTTGATTGTGGTTGTAATATCGGCAGACTCTCTTCAGAATGGAAAAAAGGGATTATCATTGGAGTTGATATTGCATATTCACTTCTTATAAAAGGCAAGAGAAATTTTCCTTACATAAATTTCATTCAGGGTGATTTGCGAAACATAGAATTTTTTAAGACAAATTCAATAGACAATGCAATCGCCATTGAGGTGATTGAACACCTTGACAGTGTTGATTCTTTCCTCTCTGGTTTATTCAATATCCTCAAATTAGGGGGAATGTTATTGATCACGACACCTTCTTATTCAAAAATGCGACCTTATATGACAAAACTCGGTATCCTTAAGAGTTTTGGAATAAAGAGGGGTGTGGAAGGAGATAGTTATTTGCATACCGCATACAAACCAGAAGAATTAAAGAGCCTTGTTGAAAAGGTGGGTTTTAAAATAATTGAATCTGGAAGTTTTGAATTTGAATCCCGGGGCTGGGTCAAACCTTTTACTACACTAAGATGGATATTTGAATATATTTCGGGCAAATTCTTTCCTTATTCGTTGCTCAATATTTTGTTTGTTGAATATCTGAATAGAATTGAGATTGATTCTTTTTTTATCTTTGATACACTCGGCCTGAGCAAACTTATAAAAATATTTTTCAAGCAAGGTAGACGTTCTTATGTCCTGGCAAAGAAACCATAGGATATGAAACTGAAAGAATTTCATTATGATCTACCTGAAGATTTGATTGCCCAATATCCAATTGAGAATAGGGCAGAGGCAAGGTTATTGGTTCTGGATAGAAATGCCGGCGAGATTACCCACCGCCGATTTTATGAGATCACTGAATTTCTTTCAAGGGGTGATGTTCTTGTTTTGAATGATACAAAGGTATTCAAGGCAAGGCTATTTGGAAAGAAGGAGACCGGTGCAAAGATTGAAGTTCTTGTCATTTCTTATGACAATTATAACTGCACAGGACTTGTAAACCCGGGCAAAAGAATAAAGGAAAATACAAAAATCATTTTTGCGGATGGTATAATTGCTGAGGTGAAAAAAAGAGAAAAGGGGAAATCCTATCTTGAGTTTAACAAACCTGTGAAAGATGTCATAGAATATTTGGGAAAAGTTCCTTTGCCCCATTATATAAAAAGAGAACCTGATAATCAGGATGAAAAAGAATACCAGACAGTCTATGCAAAAAAGACTGGTTCAATTGCTGCACCAACTGCAGGATTACATTTTACCAATGAACTTTTGAATGTATTAAAAGAAAAAGGGGTTATGATTTCAAATATCACGCTCCACATCGGTCCTGGAACATTTAAACCAATTCGCTTAGAAGATATTGAAAACCATTATATGGAACCTGAATATGTGGAAATTTCTGAAGAGACTGCTGAATTTATAAAAAAGGGAAAAAGGGTCATTGGTGTTGGCACATCAGTTACCCGTGCCCTTGAATATGTTGCTTTAAAAAATAAAGATAAGATTGTGCCATTCTCGGGTTATGATGATCTTTTTATATATCCTGGTTTTAAATTCAAGGTCATTGATTGTCTCATTACAAATTTTCATTTACCCTGTTCAACACCATTATTGTTGGTCTGTGCCTTTGCAGGAAGGGAATTGATATTCAAGGCTTATAAGGAGGCGATTGAAAAAAGATATAGATTTTTGTCCTATGGTGATGCGATGTTGATTCTTTAAAAAATTGAAAATTTCCCCTCTTCGCTCATTCTGCCCTTTTACCCCAATTGCCTTATCTTGCCTTTTGAAATTTCTTCCATTTTTTTACCTTTTGCAGATCAGGATGTATCTTTTTTGCATCTAAATCTTGCATTAGTTAAAATGATGGATATAATCAAAGACTATGGCAATTATATTATTTTTGTTTTTACGGCAGCAAGGGGTTGATTACAAAATTGATTGTTCGCTTGATATAGAAAAGCAAACATTACAGATAACCGAAGTTTTAACATATCACAATAATTCACCATCTTCTATTGAAACGTTATATTTCCATCTTTATCCCAATGCCTATCGCGATAATAATACAACCTTTGCAAGAGAATTGAAAAAAATGGGTTCATATAAATTCTTGAAGGCAAAAGAATCAGAGCGTGGCTGGATAGATATAAATTCTATCACTGATATTGATGGGGATTCACTGGATTACGAAATTGACGAGACGATAATGTCGGTTATACTTGATAAACCACTGGCTTCTGGAGATTCAGCCATCTTGAAGTTTGATGGTATTTTGAAAATTCCCAAGATATTTTCCCGCCTCGGTTATAAAGGAAAACATTATGAAATCGTCCAGTGGTATCCAAAACCCTGTGTCTTTGATGAAAAGGGCTGGCACAGGCAGGGCTATCATGCAATCGGTGAATTCTATGGTGAGTTTGGAAATTTTGATGTATCAATAGAATTGCCAGAGAATTATATTGTGGCAGGGACTGGTGAGATAATTGATTCTGTAAGAAAAGATAACAAAAAGAAAATTCGTTTTTTTGCTGAAAATGTCCATGATTTTGCCCTGGTCTGTGACCCTGATTTTGAGATTGAGAAGAGGGAAGTAGATGGGATAGAGATTGAAGTTTATTATCTTAAAAAAGACCGCAAAAAATGGAAGGATGCAGGGGATTATGGAGTTGATGCGGTTAAAAGATATAATCAATGGTTTGGTATCTATCCTTATAAAAAATTGAGCATAGTCCAGGGATATTTTGGTGGTGGGATGGAATATCCAAATCTGGTCATTATCGGTAGCAGTGAAGATAACTTAACAAGACAGTTTGAACTTGTGGTCATCCACGAGATTGCCCATCAATGGTTTTATGGGATATTGGGTTCAAATGAGATGGATGAAGCCTGGCTTGATGAAGGTCTCACTTCTTATGCTGAGCAGAGGTATTTTATTGATAAATATGGTATTGATAATTCATTTTTCAAATCTACGTTTATACCGCAATTGCCGCATAATTTTATCAACAATTTGATGTATTACATAACCCTTACAAATAGATTGGAGATGCCGGTTCTGACAACATCTTATAAGTTTGTAGAAATTCCTCTTGCGTATCAGAATGCGGTCTATTCAAAACCTGCTCTATTTTTGCGTTATCTTGAAGGTTATTTAGGCACAAAGACATTTGATACCATCCTGAAACAATATTTTGAAGATTTCAAATTCAAACATCCAGATACCGATGATTTTATTCATATCTGTGAAGAGGTCAGTGGTAAAGATTTGAGACAATTTTTTAATGATTTCCTGCATACTACAAAATATTGTGACTGGCATATCAAAGATAAAACAAAAAATTTACTGGTGATTGAAAATAAGGGAGGATTTCTTTTGCCCACTGATCTGCTGGTTCAGACTGATAATGGTGCACAGATTTTTAAGATTGAGAGACAGGTTGATACATTTGATTTTTCCAGGACAGGGAAAATTAAAAAGATTATCATTGACCCTTACAATTATACACCAGAATCAAACCGGTATAACAATTTCTATCCAAAAAGATTTGCGATGAAACCATTCTTTGGCTGGCCATCTTTTGATACATATCAGGTCTATTTCCTGCCCTATCTATGGTATGATGTTGACGATGGTTTCACTCCGGGGATTTACCTTGCAGGTGCACAATTCATTGATGCAGATTTTATAAAAGGGAAGAATCAATGGTTATTTGGATATATTTATGGTATAAAAAGCAGGAGACATTATTATAACTTTGGTTATCAGACACCGATTGTATTTAAAAAGGGTTGGCGTTCCCGGATATTCCTGACTGGTTCTAACAGTGGCGATGAATTAAAATATCAGGCAGGATTGAAAAATGACTTTGGTATTCCATTGACGCCAACTCCAAAATTAGAATTAAAGACATTCCTCAGTCTTAATAATCTCAGATCCTTCATATCAGTTGATTCAATAGACTGGACTATTGCTAAATATTATCTTCTTCAGAATAGGTTTTCATATAATACAAACCACTGGTCTCTTTCATTTAACCTCTGTGGAACCGATAAATTCTTTGATACCCAATGGAGTTTTACAAGATTGACATTTGAGTTTGAAAAGAATTCAAGATTGTATATTCCACCTTTATATCTTCGTATCTTTGCAGGAAAGGTCTTTGGCACTGCTCCGCAACAGGAGAGGATCTTCTTAAGCGGGGCATTAAGGCACAGTTTCATATCAGATTTATTCTTCGGAAATAAGGGTTATGCATCACCCCAGGAGCATATCCACATAAAACAGGATGGTAATATGGCAGGTTATCAGGGTTATCATATGAAGACTGATGGTATTATCTGTATAAATATGCAGTTTCCTGAAGGATTTCTATTAAGGGCATTTGGTGATTTGGGCTATTATTATGATGGTGATAGTTTAGATTGGGAATATGTGTATGATGCAGGTATAAAGATTCTGTTTGGACCAATCGGTTTTATCCTGCCAATTTACAATAACAGAGATAAATTCTGGACCAAAAACTGGTCAGTGGAATTCATTGCATTAGGTGTGACATTCTGATTGGTTTTTTGCCCTTTAGCCTTCAATTGCCCCCAATTGCCTTGTATGTCTCTCCTTTGCCTTCAATTGTCTTGAATTGCCTTATCTTGCCTTTGAAAATCCCCCCTTTTCACCCCTGTTTACCCTTTTTCACCCTTTTTTAGATTTTGTAGCGTCCATCCGCCATACAGTGTGGCGGATCAGATGGACGATTATTTTTTCCTCTGTCCAGTTAAAACTGGACGCCACATA
>JBNAVN010000078.1:0-8928 GCA_049700315.1 bacterium | reverse complement strand
TGCAGTCGGTGAATAAAATGAAACAAATGCGTTACCCCTCATCAGATGACAAATTTAATACGGTAATTTCAAAGAATACTTTTCATTTCTATAACGAAGAGTTTGAAGAATACCATGAAGGGCATATATCTTCAATTGCCCAGAATATTTTTCTTCTCAAAAACAAAATAGACCATAAAGGATTAGAAGAGTCTGTCTTATTAGAACACATAAGAGAAGTAGAAGATGGGTTAGATGCTATTTTAACAATAACTGGTTTCTCTAAGGAAAGTTTGCAGAGATTGGTTACATTCATCAGGGTTTCTGAGGATGAAACTCTGTCAAAGCTTGTGAATAAAGATAGCTGGCCAAAAGAAGAATTTACGACTGAATGGGGGCTGAATAAGATTAAGTCTTTAATTAAAGAAAATGAAAAGTTTGCCGAAGGCATCGTAAATCTGTTTTTCAGGGGACCAACTGTTCCTGTAATAAAGCGGGTTCTTCCGCTTTTTGAATTTAAAAAACTTGATATAAGAAAATTTAGTTTTTCGGTAGAATCTCTTATTGACACTATAATAAGATATAAAACTAAGGGTTCTTACAAAGCAGCCAGAGAAGGAAATCCTGAGGTTGTAATTGAAGAAATACTTAAGGAGAATAAATTATCTTTTGAGAAAGGAAAATTCAGAATACCAGAGGCTGGAAATATTCCCCGAACAATGGATTTCATATTTCCTAATAAAACATCACCTAAACTTATAATAGAATGTTCCTATTCAGTTACCACTGCTTCAGGTATGGGAGATAAAGCAAAAACAGAAAAGACAGTTGCAGACTATTTAAAGAAGAACTATCCGGAAGTTATATTTGTCGGGTTTGTAGATGGAGTCGGCTGGTATGTCCGCAGGGGTGATTTAAAGCGAATGGTTGATGCCTATGACTTTGTTTTTACATTCAACAAGGATGAGCTTACAAAATTTAAAAAGCTTCTAGGGGACATTTTCTATGGGAAATAAAATTTATTTTGAATCTATTATAAACAAAATAATTCAAGGTGATTGCCTTGAGGTTATGAGAAAGATTCCGGATAATAGTGTTGATGTTACTTTCGCTGACCCACCGTTCAATCTAAAAAAGAAATATAACAGTTACTATGATAAGCATGAAGTCGAAGAATATCTCTCCTGGTGCAAAGAATGGCTTAGAGAGATGGTTCGAATTACTAAGCCAGCAGGTTCAATTTTTGTTCATAATATTCCAAAATGGCTAATATATTTTGGGTATTATCTAAACGAAATTGCCATTTTCAGGCATTGGATTGCCTGGGATGCAATGGGTTCTCCACTTGGCAAAACCTTGCTACCCAATCACTATGGAATTTTATATTATGTTAAGTCTAACAAATTTAAGTTTTATGATATAAGAATGTTGCACAAAAGGTGCAGAAATTGTCATTATATTTTGCAAGATTATGGTGGGAAAAAAAGTCAAATGCATCAGTTCGGTCCACTTGTCTCTGATGTTTGGACAGATATCCATAGAATTCGGCATAAAAAAAGACGGGATGAACACCCCTGCCAACTACCAGTTCATCTTCTTGAAAGACTGTTGTTAATGAGCACAGATGAAGGCGACATCGTTCTTGACCCACTTGTTGGAACAGGCACTACTGCAATCGCTGCTAAAAATTTGGGTAGAAGATTTATCGGCATTGATATAGACCCTAAATATGTTGCAATTACAAATAAAAAATTAGAAAATGTAGAACCAACGCAATTAAATGGATGCTATGTAAGTGTTTTTCTGGATAAAGTAATAACGGTTAGGAGCAAAGACTGGGAGATTATGAAAAGCGCATTTATTATTCCAGAATCGCCGCAAGAATTAGAGAAAAGGGAGATTATAATAAAACTCCGTTCTCCAAAGAAAATAAGAGTATACAAAAAACTACCGCATATTCAGGAACCGTTATTCGTAGGTGAAAAGAAAAAATAAGATTTTACCGCTATGGAATTTTAATCACTATGCGCACAGGGATTGCTGATTTACCATTACATTATGGTCGGGCACCGAGATGGCTCTTTGAGAAGATGACCAAACTCTCAAGGGCAATCATTGAAGTGATTGTATGTGAGTATGGTCCTGAAGAATTCTTAAAACGTATCTCTGACCCATTCTGGTTTCAGGCATTTGGTTCAATCTTGGGTTTTGACTGGCATTCATCCGGTGTCACAACAACGGTCTGTGGTGCAATGAAAGAGGGAACAAAGGATATTGCCTTTGAACTCGGATTGTTCTTCTGTGGTGGTAAGGGCGGAACTTCAAGAAAGACACCAAAAGAGATTGAAAAGATTGGAGAAAAAATAGGCAAAGACCCGAAAGATTTAATCTATGCCTCAAGGATGTCGGCAAAGATTGATAATACCTGTGTCCAGGATGGATATAATCTTTATCATCATATGTTTATATTTACCAAGGATTTAAAATGGGCGGTTGTCCAGCAGGGGATGAATTTAACCCCCCTCACCCCTTCCCTCTCCCACAAGGGGAGAGGGCTTATTCGCAATTTTAAAACTGCACGGAGATACCACTGGCTTTCTCTAAACTTAAATTCCTTTGTTTGTGAACCACATACTGCAGTCTGCTGTGATATAACCCAGCCCTGTCTCAATATGGTGGCAAGAGAGAGCGAAGAATCAAGAAAAGTTGTAACCGAAATTTCAAAAGATAAACCCGAAAAGATTTTGAAAGAGACGGAAATGGTCTTGCAGATGCCGCAAAGACATCCTGTTTTGAAAATTGATATAAATCCAAAATATTTTCATAAAGTTCTATTAAAGACTTATGAATCTCCACCTGAAGATTTTGAGCATTTGCTCCAGATAGAGGGTATTGGACCGAAGACCTTGAGGGCACTTGCCTTAATCAGTGACTTGATCTATGGTGCAAAACCTTCTTTTCGTGACCCGGCACGATACTCATTTGCCCATGGCGGTAAGGATGGCTTTCCTTATCCTGTTGACCGCGAAACATACAATAGTTCAATAAGTTTCCTTGAATCTGCAATTAGGCGCGCGAAGATCGGTGAAACCGACCGATTGAAAGCACTACGAAAACTAAAATTTCTCTAAATTCTTTGGTTTTAGCCATTCGCATTAATCATAAAATCAAATGTAAAGAAATAATTAACATACACAACTACTTAAACGTCTTATCTTACCTGACAAAAAATAGACCATCAATCTTTGGAATAAACTGGTAATTAAACAATTGAATGATTATTTCATTACTATGGAGAAGATACTTCATTTGGTTATAATCTTTTATTCCTGTTGACTTTTCACACTATATTTATATAATTTGTGGTGAAGATTTTCAAACATTTGACACCATTGATTTCCGGATTGATTTTGTTTCTCACTTGCCACAAATTCCCTGAAAGTGTTGGTAAGGCAAGGGATGTGGTGGTTGTTGCTTCAGAATTAGATACTGCATTGATTAATGCAAATCTTCAAATCTATCAATATGTTCCCCAGCGTGAACCTTCATTTGTTTTTGTCTTTGCGTCTGATTCCATACTTAAAAATGTAAATCAATTCCATTCTATCTTTCTCTATGGTTCCTTAAAAGATGAATTTATCTATGAACTGCTTGATGCTGAAGCACGGCAGGCAACATTAAAGGATTCCTTTAATCTTTTCAAGATAGAAAATCTCTGGGCAAAAAACCAGGTTGTCGTAATATTAGTTGTATCGGAATTTTCTTACATCCCTGTTGCTATGAAGAAGTATCAAAAGATGATTACAAAGATTCTTGAGGAATCTTACTATCGTAAGGTCAAGCAGTCATTTTATGAGAAAGAAATGGATAACAAGGTGAAAAACCGTCTGCGCAGGTTTGGCTGGGAAATGGATGTACCGGCAGGTTGGATGCTTGATACTACATACAAAAATGAGAATTTCATATTTGTTCATACACATTATCCTGACCGTAGCATTTTTTTATATAAAGAACAAAATACAATACCTTTAAGTGATTCTGTGGCGATTGAGAAAAGGAACAATCTTACAAAAAAATACTATAGTGGGGATTATGTCTTTAAGGAACTCACTACAGTTGAACCGGTTGAATTCCAGGATATGAAAGGATTGAGAATAAGAGGGGTGTGGCAAAATGATTCTCTGGTTGCGGGTGGTCCTTTTCTATCTTATTTTCTGAAAAAGAATGATTCACTCTTTGTGGTTGATGGAATTTTATTTCTACCCGGAGAACGTAAGACCGATTACATAACAGGTATTGAGGTGATGATGAATTCGTTCAAAAGGATTGAGCATTGATGAATATTTCCCTTGACAATCTTTACAATTTGATTAGAATATAGTGTTGGAGGCATAAATGGCCGAACAAGATTTTTCTGAAATTGCCCGACTTGCGGAACGTTATAACAAGGATCCGAAATCAAGGATTTTTGTTCAACTGGCGGATGCTTACAGAAAGAACAATATGGTTGATGAGGCGTTAGAGGTTTTAAAACAGGGATTGCAATATCATCCACAGTATCCTCTCGCTTATCTGATTTTAGGAAAATGCTATTTTGATAAAAGAATGTATGCTCAGTCAAAAGAGGCCCTGGAGAAAACAATTGAATTTGATCCAATAAATATAGTTGCCCTGAGAACACTTGCTCAGGTCTGCGATGCACTGAAGGATGAAGCCTGTCAGATAAAAGCATATAAAGGGATCGTTTCGGTTGATCCGAGTGATGAGATGGCGCGGAGCAGACTTAGCGAACTTGAGGCCCGACAAAGGAAAGGTCCTGTTTATACAATGACTCTTGCTCAGGAATATGAAAGCCAGGGGAATTTGCAAGAGGCATTGAATGTATATGAACAACTTGGTTTTATGGATCCTTCAGATCTGGTGATCAAACAGAAAATAAAGGAGTTGAGAGATAAGATATCAGGTGTTGTTCAGGAGGTGAAGAAAGAAGAAGAAAAAAAGGTTGCAGAGTTGAAACTGGAGAACTATTTCCAGCCTGAAGAAATCAGTGTTACACCAACTAATGAAACTCCTAAACCACCGGATTCAGCATTGGGTGAGCATATAATTGATCTTGAGCAAGAAGTTGTACCTCCGGTTGTTGAAGAAGTTGGACCCAAACCGTTTGTTGAGACAAAGGAACCAGAAAAAACCGAAGAAACCGACGAGGTTCTTTCCCTTGAAGAATTTCTTGTTGAGCCGTCAGCGCCTGCAGAAGAAGTAAAACCTGTACAGATTGTTGAAGAGCCAGTTCAACCGTCAGTAGTAAGCGAAATCCCTGAGCAGGTGTCCGGTGAGATTTTACGGGAAGAAGTCATTGAACAACCAGTGATTGAAGAAAAGCCCGTAGAGAAAGAATTGGAAATAACAGCTGAGAAACCTGAGCCAGTTGAAATAAGTGAGCCCAGGACAGAAGAATCCATACAGGAATTTGCTGTCAGCCCGGTAGAAACTGAAGAGCCAAAACCTGTTGAACCTGTGAAAGAAGTCGTTGTTGAATCACCGGTGGAAGAAATACAGAAAACTGCAGAACCTGAACCTGCTGAAAAACCGACTGAAGAAAAACCCACAGCAGAGGAAGAGAAGAAAAAAGAAGAGACTCCAAAGCCTAAAGAAGAAGATTTTAAATCATTCCAGGATTGGCTTTCAAGCCTTTTAAAATAATGAATATCAAAAAGATAAAAGAACTTGTAAAGATATTAGAAGAAACTCCCCTTAATGAAATAGAATTCACGGATTTCTGGGGAAGAAAACTCAGATTGTCAAAAGGCAATGGCACTCTTGTTGAAAGAGTTGCTGAAACTCAGGCAGTCGCAAAAGGAATAAAGGAAAAACCCGCAGCCGTGTCAAAACAAGGTGAACAGATAGCAGAACCAGACAGGAAAAACCTCGTGGCAATTCGTTCACCAATTGTGGGAACATTTTATCGTGCACCAGCCCCTGATGCTGCACCTTATGTTGAGATTGGAGATGTTGTCAAACCAGGACAGGTAGTGTGCATAGTTGAGGCGATGAAATTAATGAATGAAATTGAATCAGATGTTGCGGGTAAGATTGTTCAAATTCTGGTTAAGAATGAAGAGCCTGTTGAATACAACCAGGAATTATTTTTGATAGAACCATTATGAATTGGCTAAATAATTAAATTAAAAAGAGAAAAAAACATGGAACTTAAAACATTACTTGAAAAGATGATGAAGGTCAATGCCTCAGATCTTCATTTGAAGGCTGGGGCGCCGCCAGTTTTCAGGATTGATGGCAGGCTGGTCATTGAAAAATCTGAATCGCTTACACCTGAGATTCTCAAGACAATGGCATATCAAATTATGACACCGTCCCAGCAACAAACATTTGAGCGGATGAAAGAAATGGATTTTGCAATTGGTGTTCGTGGAGTTGGTCGGTTTCGTGTTAACATCTTCTTGCAGCGTGGAAGTATTGCCATTGCAATGCGTGCCATTCCAATCTCAGTGAGACGGGTTGATGAATTGAATCTACCATCTATTCTTAAAGAACTTTCTCTGAAACCGAGAGGATTAATTTTGTGCACGGGGACAACCGGTAGTGGTAAGTCTACAACCCTTGCTGCAATGATTGAGCACATAAATGAAAATGTCTCAAGGCATATCATTACTATTGAAGACCCGATTGAATATCTTTTCCGTGATAATCTCTCTGTGATAAATCAGCGCGAAGTATTGATGGATACAATATCCTTCTCAATTGCCTTACGGCATATTCTACGACAGGATCCAGATGTAATTCTAATCGGTGAAATCAGAGACCGGGAGACAATGGATGTTGCATTGAAAGCCGCCGATACCGGGCATCTTGTTATGTCCACACTCCACACTCTGAATGCAACGGAAACGATTAACCGTATTATTTCGTTTTATCCACCACACCAGCATCAACATATTCGTGTGCTGCTTGCTGCCACACTTGTAGGTGTTGTATCATTAAGACTTTTGCCACGAGCAGACGGAAAAGGAAGAATACCAGCAGTTGAAATTCTGATTTCTACACCCACGATAAAGGAATATTTGCTGGATCCAGTAAAAACGCTTTTGATTCAATCTGCTATTGAAGAGGGCTATGGGCAATACGGAATGCAGACATTTGACCAGTCTATTTTCCGCCTTTACAAAGATGGACTTATTTCCTATGATGATGCCATACAGGCGGTCTCTAATCCTGATGAATTTAAATTAAGGCTTGTAGGCATAGAAGCAACTGCTGAGCGCGGTTGGGGTTCTTTTGAGAAAAAGTAGTGGGATTTGAAAAAATACTCATTGCCAACCGCGGTGAAATTGCAATCAGGATAATCCGGGCGGCAAAGGAACTCAATCTAAAAACTGTTGCTGTGTTTTCAGAGGCAGACGCTGATGCTTTGCACACGCGTCTCGCAGATGAGTCGGTCTGTATTGGACCTGCACCAGCCCGAGAAAGTTATCTGAATATTACCAGAATAATCAGTGCTACAGAGATAACCGGGGCAAGGGCAATCCACCCTGGCTACGGATTTCTTGCTGAGAATGCGGAATTTGCCGAGATCTGTGAATCCTGCGGGATTGTATTTATCGGTCCCAGACCAGAACACATTCGGGCAATGGGTGACAAAATAAAAGCAAAAGAAACATTTGCAAAATTTGGTGCCTCAGGTATTCCAGGTAGTGAAGGGCAGATTGAGAACATTCAGGAAGCAAAAAAGATTGCAGAGAAAATTGTTTATCCGGTAATCTTAAAGGCAGCAGCTGGTGGGGGTGGCAAGGGGATGAGAATTGTGCGCAATGAGGATGAAATGGAGGCGGGATTCAGAATTGCTCAGGCAGAAGCAAAGGCAGGCTTTGGCGATCCCCGTTTATATATTGAGAAGTATATTGAAAGACCGAGGCATATTGAGGTTCAGATAATCGGCGATACTGAAGGGAATGTTGTAGCATTAGGCGAAAGAGAATGTTCAATTCAAAGAAGGCATCAAAAATTGATAGAAGAGTCACCTTCAGTTGCAGTGGATGATGATTTGCGTAAGAAACTGATAAAGACCGCAGTCAAAGCTGCAGCCGGCATTGGTTATCAGTCAGCAGGGACAATTGAATTTCTTATGGATGAGCATAGGAATTTCTACTTTATGGAGATGAATACAAGGATTCAGGTAGAACATCCGGTTACCGAAATGGTCACCGGTATTGATATCTTGAAGGAACAAATTAAGGTTGCCCTTGGAGAAAAACTTTCATTTGGTCAGAATGACATCAAGTTAAGGGGCAGTGCAATTGAATGCAGGATAAATGCGGAAGACCCACAAAGGAATTTTGCTCCTTCACCTGGAAAGGTCTCATTTTTCCATATCCCGCAGGGAATTGGTGTTCGTTTTGACACACATATTTTCGCTGGTTACACAATTCCAACGCAGTATGATTCTTTGATTGGCAAACTGATCTGCCACGGAAATTCAAGAGCCGAGGCAATTGCCCGGATGAAGCGGGCACTTGAAGAACTTGTAATTGAAGGTATTACCACAACCATACCATTCCATCTTGAAGTTTTGAACCACGAAAAATTTGTATCAGGTGATATCTCCACAAAATTCATTGAGGAGAATTTCAAGTTCAAATGATTATAGAAAAGATGTAGTTTGGTTAGTTGTTATCTCAGCAATATGACCTTCTGTATTTTGCTGTAATCATCGGTCTTCAATTCAATAAAGTAAATTCCTGCTGGTAGCCGTCGACCCAAGGTATCCTCACCACACCAAATAATTGACGATTGGTAATTGGTTAAATGGTTAAATTGTTTAACCAATCTTCCTGTAACATCATATACCACAAGGCTAAAGCCTTGCCCTACATTGTCGTTTGGAATTTGGGATTTGGTCCGCCAAGCATCATGGCGGATTGGGATTTGGAA
>JBNAVN010000077.1:0-9396 GCA_049700315.1 bacterium | reverse complement strand
AATTCTTAGCCACCTGGACCTAGTGTATAAAAAGGGGTAAAAGTTTAGGTAATTATATTTATAGATCTGGTCACACTCATTTCCTGCTGAATCCTTACTGAATAAAAAATAAGGTGTAGAATAATCAGGGCAGACCCTGCCACCGCCAACGGGCTCATCAAAAAAGGTGAGCTGACGCCTCATTCCACCTGGAAATTCAACCTGGTGAATTTGGGTAACATCACCAAATCTTGTAGAAATCAAAATCCCTTTGTCATCAGGTAACCAATCAAGGAAATAGGCATAACGCACATCCTGATATGAATTAAGATTTTTTATAAGTCTTACTGGAATTTCAGGGATATTTTCAATGACGAGATTACCTTTCTTATATTTATTAACTTCTCCTGCTTGAAGAAACACGAAGATTATTAGATTTAGAATAACAAATTGTTTTACTTTCTTCATAAGCAATTATAATGATAAAATTTTTCAGGTCAATATGAATTTTTTATCTGGTCTCCCCTTGACTTTATGGATTTATAGAATAAAATATTATGGTATGCAGTATTTGTTGGATAATATTAAAATAAATACTCAGGAAAAAGATAATCAAAAAATAATAGATGAATTACTTGCAAAATTCATTACTAAAGATATGAATGATTGGACAGATGTCAACGCAGACCTGATAATTACTGATCCTCCTTTTGGAATAAAGTTCAATGGAAAGAATACGAATTATCATCGTAATGTAGATAATGTGGTAGATGGATATGTAGAATGGAATGTTTCTGAATATGGTGAAAAAATTCAGCAATTATTAGAGTGTATCAGGAGAAATCTAAAGGAAGATGGTCAGGCCTTGGTCTTTTCAGGATGGAATAATAGCAATATTATTCAGGATAGAATTAAGAGGTTCAAAGGATTGATACTGAGAGGGAAGATGTACTGGACATACAATTTCGCTCCTGTTTGCAGAAAGAAGATGTCGCATAATGTCTATGAAATCTTCTGGGTTACCAAAGGCGAACGCTGGACATTCCATAAAAGGTGTAATACCAGTCATTGTTTGAAAGGTGAGCCCAATTTAACGACATTGAATTTTAAAAGGGATTACAAAGTAAGGATGCCGAAATATCCAACAAGACTACCATTTAAACTTCTTCAATGTTTAATTGAACATTTCTCAAACAAGAGCGATTTAATTTTTGACCCTTTGTGTGGGAGTGGAATGCTGGGGGTGGTTGCCTATTTTATGGAAGGAAACTTTCTAATGGGAGATTTGAATCCAAATGGGAAAATTGTATTTGAGCATCTTCTTGATTACTATGGGAACACTTATGTTTGAAATAGCAGTTCAGGGAAGTTTTTCTGCAGCACATCGGGTGAGGGGATATAGGGGTGATTGTGCTGGTGTGCACGGGCATACCTACAAAATAGAAATAAGAATTAAGATTGAGAATCTGGATAGACTTGGAATGGCAATGGATTTTAGAAAGGCGAAGAAAATATTGAAAAAAGTTTTAACCGGGCTTGACCATAAAAATCTTAATGATCTACCATTCTTCAAAAAACATAATGCCACAGCAGAATGGATTGCAGTTTACATTTATCAGGAAATCAAAAAGAAAATAAAAGATATAAAATCAATCACAGTCTGGGAAGGACTTGAAAATTCAGTGACATACACAGAATAAAATGCAACATTTTCATGCCTGGCAGGAAAATGTTGCATTTTGTCTAATTGATAATCTCCACCCTGCCCGAATTTGCGTCAAGTTCAATTTCCTGCCCATCTTTTATCAAAGATGTTGCTCCTTTTATCACCACGCCTGGAATACCGAGTTCACGCGCAACCATTGCCGCATGGCAGATAAAACCACCAACTTCAATGATTACGCCTGAAGTGATTGAAAATAATGGTGTCCAGCCGGGGTCAGTGTGGTGGGTAACAAGAATTTCACCTTCTTTCAATTGACCACCTTCTTTCAATTCTCTTATGATACGTACCCTTGCCCGCACCATACCAAAACTCAATGGCTCGCCATAAATGATTTTACCCTTCTGCATTTGATTGCTCATCTTCTCACCACTTTCATAAACTATATCAGGAACAGGTGCTTCTTTGAACAATTGCCATTCCTGCTTGCGCATTTCAACGATTTTGAAAACTTTTGAGTTATTCAATTTTCCATTTGCTATTGATTTCAATTCATCCCAGGTGATAAAAAATATGTCCCTCTTTTCTTTTATAAAATTTTTATCAATCAATTTATCTGCTATTACAAATAACTGTTCTTTCAATTTTGCCATTTGTTTGAAGTAATAATGCTTACCGTTTTCCCTTAATGGTATATATGACTCAAGCCTGGGTAGAAACGATTTTACAATCGTTCGTTCAAATGGTCTTAATCCGCTTATAATCTGTTTTATTATCTTTTCTCGGCCATTGAAATCACTGCAATCCATTCTGGGTGCGACCAGCAAATGCATTACTATTTCTGGTTCTTCACTATATGTTTTACTTGCAATATCAAATTCTCCAGGACCACGATGCCCATATTCTTTCAAAAACAAATCAAATGCATCTTTAAATTCGTGGTCACTCTGATAGAGATTTTTCAAAACCTCAATGGAGATGTTTTTCAGTTTTTTCTTTGCCAATTCTGCTAATCCATCAATATTCTTTACCATCAAGCCGGTTTTGTCCAGCAATCCGAATACGAGTTTTCGGGCAATTATCCTGCTTTTTGTTCCCATGCGCCAGCCAAGTATTTTTTCAAGAATGATAAGATAAAATATGCTCAAGAATATACCACTGAAATACCTTCGGGCAAAGTTTTCCAGGGCGATCCAGTCTTCAATATTTGCCAATCCCTGTTGCAAGTCACTGTAAATTGTTATTGAATTGATCTTCTCTTCAAACTCAATGTTTGTAGTATTTATTATTTCAGAAAATCTGCGGGGGCAGAAATAACTCTTTATTATGAAATTTGTCAAACGCGCAAATGAAATAATACTGAAGATTGCTGAATGGATTGGATTTAATGTTGCCGGTATGCTTTTTACATCAATTGATTTGAATGCAAGCGCCATTTGTGGGTCAAGATTTTTCTCTGAGCCCAGCAGATCAAGAAGCGGTCCAACAACCTTTCCGTATGCAATGGTATTATTTATGTTCCAGTATAGTCTGCCTGAGAGATTTTCTACAGGTGGATATCTTCTAAATTTCGCTCTGCTGATAGGAAATCCAAAAACATCTATGATGATCATTGGAAAAAGAAATTCTTCAAAAAATGACCACATCAACGGTGAAACAGGGTCAGGGATAGTTTCACGCACATTCACATTACACCAGACTGTGCATCTTCTCCTTGGCTCTATCTTGTGTGATGTAATCGGTCTTGCCTGCAAAACATAGAGTCTTTTATTTTCAATTGCCCACTCTATTTCCTGTGGTGAATTAAAAACCCTTTCAATATCCTTACCCGTTTGAATAATTCGTATGATCTGGTCTGGCGTTAATAGATCTTCACCTTTCTGCTCAATGATTTTTTCTTCTTTTATACGATATCTTGATGGAGTAATATGCCCGGAAACGAGTTTTTCGCCAAGCCCTGAACAACATTCAATCAACAATTCATTTATTGCATAAGGACTCTGGGTAATCATAACACCACTGACTTCTGGGTTCAATTGTTTCTGGATAATGACGGCCATTGGTCCGTTTTTAATATTCACTTCCTTGCAATATGATTGTATCCTCTCTGAAGTAGCAGATTTCCACACATCCTTTACTGCTCTGATTCCGTCTTCAATGCTATTTATTCCAAGAAATGTCTTATACATTCCAGCAAATGAGGCATCACATAAATCCTCAGCAGTTCCCGAAGATCTGACTGCTACTGCACCATTTTTTAAGAACTCTTCAAGAACTCCCTTTATTTGTTTTTCAATTTGAGAGCTGATGGTTTTGCTTTTGTAATAACTATTATATGCATCAACGCTGATAATGGCAAACTCGGGAATTGAAAATTTATCTCTCAACAAAAGCAAATTCCAGGCTTTCATTCCGACTTTCTGCGGGCTAGCCTGTTCAAATTTTCTGATAACATAATCTTTAGATTGCATTGTTTAAATTATACAGTTTTTGCCCCCGAGGTCAAGAAGCAGCTCAGGTAATCAATTTTGCTTGGCAACTTTGCCAAAAGATTGATATTAAAACCTTTATTATGCTTATTTGTGCAACAAACTTCTATAAAAAATGGGATTTAGCAACGGAGTAGTGAATTTATTTGCTTCAAAATTTATCTTTAAATCTTCACTTTATCAGTATCAAATCAAATTTTTTCCTTTTATCTACCTATAGAAAAATAATTATTTCCATGATACGCTGACTTCACATTCCGATACCAGCAAAGATCATAATATAATGTTCTTTATCCAGAGCAAGATCCTGGTTAAAGAAAAAATTAGTGCCCACCATAACTGTTCGGTTTAACAATGGTATTTTGTGAACCGACAGGAATAATCCAGATGATGTTATTCGGTTGGCGAAATTTACTGAAGTAGCTGGATGAGTAAATAGTGAAATGGTAAATCTTTCAATCCCCTTTGATTTTATACCGAGCATAAAATATAAATTACCTGCAACAACAATATTATTTAATCCCATATCGTATTTTACCGAGAAGCACAACGTGGGGTCGTTATATATATTCAACTTTGACCATAATCCCAAATCAAATAATGGAAATTGTTCATATCTCTTATTGGTTGTTTTTAGATCATCTTCGTTATTGAACTGAAACGCACCGCGAGCACCGATGCTGAATCTATTTTTTATTGCGTAGCCACCAGAAATATCAGAACGGATTATCTGAAAATTGCTATAATGATGTGAAGGATTGAAGGCACATCCATCGCCAAATGAGGTATAAGCCATTGTCAAATTCATATAACAAATTCCGGCATTACCGATCCATTTATTCCCAACCTCTGCTTTTTCGTAAAGCGGTGTCACACATTTACTACTACAAAGAGCCACTATAATTGCAAATCGTGTTAGACTTCTGGTTCTAATCATATTATTATTTCTTAGTTAGTTATCAAAAAGTGCCATTAATGTATCAATAATAATTTCTTCGTCCCCAGATTTATATCCTGGTCAGGTAAAACATATCTCTCCATTTTTATCAATCGCAATCGTTGTTGGCAACATAAAAATGTTATATAAATTGCAGAAGACTTTAGCAGTATCAAGTAATATACAATAATTCCAGATCCAGTTGTGGTCAATGGCAAAATGGAGAATTTCTGGTGCTGATTGTCTTGAATCTTGATGAATTGCTAATATTTTAATATTAATTGATTTCATTTCATCTGCGAATTCCAGCAATGCATCAAGTTCTTTAATACTCATTCTACACCATAATGCCCAGTTGATTATTAAAACCGGTCTTTCTTTATCAAGTATGTCAAATAAATTCACACTGTTACCGAAAACATCGTTGAGAGTAAAATCAGGAGCAGTATACTTCCGTTGGAATTTATTGCAGGAATAGAGTATTGATAAGATAACTATTAACCCGAATCTTTTGAAAATGCAACGAGTAAAAAAATTCATCTCTTCAGCCTTTCAATTATAATCTTACATAGATAAAATATAATTGTCAAGATAGCAGTAATCTTAAAATAAGAATCTCTTTTTCCCATTTGCAACATTTTCTTGCCTGGCAGAAAAGTGTTGCTGGCAGAAAAGTGTTGCAAATTTTCGGTAGTTGCCGGAATATCAAATTAAATGAAATTTAAATTTATTATGTGTTTAATGATGAGCAAATATTATATGAAAATTACGCTAAAATTCTATTAATCTTACTTGATATCTATATTCCTGGGGAATAAATTTTTCAATTTTTGGTTTAAAAGAAGGTCCACAAAGATAGACTTTCACTTGAGAGGCTTGTTCTTTTAAAACCATATAAAGCCACTTTAAGTATTTAATTATCTGAGCAATATCTGCTTTTGTGACAGTCCGTGTTTTTAGCTCAATAATTTTATTAGGAAGTGTACCATTAATTATATATGGCTCGGAATAGATACAAATGTTTGCTTTATCTATCCATTTTGGCGGCTTAAATGGCGACATTGGAACTCGACGACATAGTGTATCTTCAGGGTTGGGTCTTAAATCTTCTGGCAAGAGTTCTGGATTGGCAAGGATCATTGCCTCAAGATGTGCTTCACTTGTCGCTAATTCCATACCTTCTTTAATACTTCTAAACCCATATTTAGGTTCAAAGGGTAATGGTTCACCCTGGAGTTCTATCTTTTCATCACTTTGAGCATCGTAATGATCCATCGGCTCATTCTTCAGGAGATGTAAGAGAATGTCAACCTCTCCCGGGGTCATTGTACAGAAACCCATACCTGATATTGTGTTGCTGGGCAATGGATAAGAATATCTGCCTAATTCAAAGTATAACTGGTCTGAAGTTATTGCATTTCCTTTAATTCCTAAATTATCTCTAAATAAAATAATATAAGGTTGGCATCTTTCCCCAGAAATTTTTGGAAGCGCGAATACTCCAGGGTTGTTTGTTGGTTTATAACACATTCTTTTAGATTCATCCCAGTATAATTCTGCGTTTGCCAATTTTCCCATGGGGCTATATCTACCATTGATATAAAATGCGCCATATTTTTTTGAACCCATAACCTGACCACCATAGATTATTTTTCTCTTCAGAAAAAAGAAGACATGTGTACCTTCCCTGACACAGGCATAATCACCCAATGCAGCGTAATGTCCGCTTCTTCTACTTACTGCTTCATAAACAGGTGGCATTAAAAAACCATACACTCCTTTGTGCAAATACAATTTCAATGTATCAAAATCATAAAGCACTACAAATACTCCAGATCTTGAGATATTAGTCATACAATATTTTTATTTCTTCCTTTCATAAATCAATAAGTAATAGTGCACTATTCTCAAAAATTGGCTTGGTATACAATCCGAATGGTTTTTGCAATCATCTGGAGTCACAATTATTATTTCTTTAAGTACGAGATTATTAAAATTGATTGTATCAGTGATTAATTTGCCGAGTGGTATTACATAATTTTCTTTTCTGATGTCATTGGTTAATATCCCAATCACTCCACCTTTATTTAAATTGTTAAATTCATTTTCTATGATACTTTTTATGTTTTTTAAATAACTGACGATGTCTAAGTTGCGAACATCATTACATTGAATATCCGCTTTGATGTAAATCAAACTGTTTCTTGATTTTTTTCTTGCTTTTGGAAAAATCATGGTAGAACTTGCATCAGAAGAAAAATGAATTGTTAGATATCCATCATTTGTCCAATACCGCTCAATAACATTGGTATCCAGATTTTTTTCGAAATCATCTTGTGGAAAAATCCATACAGTAGTTGTTTCAAGTTCTTTTAGTCTCTTTTTTAATGCCGGTTGAATGAGTTTAGAGATAATAGAGGTATAAACAGGGGCTTCTTCTTTAGCAACTAAAGGAACCAATGGTTTTTCAAAAATAGGAAGATATTCGTGAGCTAAAAGTAAGAAATTATACTTTATACTATTTGTATACCAAAATCCAGTAGTCTTACAGTTATGTTGCCGTTTTATTACAAGTTCGCGAAGTTTGAATCCTGCGTTTAAGTACACATCAATTAATTTAAATCCCAGAGGAATCACATACTTGTGCTTTCTCATATCTCCAATTAGAATAGCACATTGTCTGCCTGGCTTTAATACCCGAAAACTTTCACTGGCAACTTTTCTCATTTCATTTAGAAAATCATCAATATTCAAACGAGACAGGTCGCCATCTTTAGAATCAGTGTATTGAATGATATTTGCATAGGGTGGGTGCGAACAAATCAAATCTATGGAATTATCCTTTAGGAAGGATAAATTACGTGCATCACCCACTATGACTTGTGGCTCAAATGTTTCGTATTGATTATCTTTCTCAATCAATTTTAATTGCAGGGGTGCTGTTGAAAAGTCTAAATTGCGTTTTGCTAATTCAATTGCTTTTTCGTTAATATCAAGGGCAATACATCTTCTTCCAAGAAGTTTACACTCCACAGCTGTTGTTCCTGCTCCGCAAAAATAATCTAATACAATTTCGCCGGGTTTTGAGTATTTTAGAATAACATTTCTTGGAATATAAGGTGACCAATTACCCCGGTATTCACCACTATGGGTTGCCCAATTACCTCTTTGTTTAAAACTCCATACGCTTGTTTGTTCTTCCTTGAAATCTTTAGGATGTAATATTTTTATCTGTTTGGTTGCCTTAAATCCACTTACATTTATACCTTTTGATTTTGTTATAACTTTCTCAATATATTTATAAGTTACACCAAACTTGCGACCAATCTCAATATCAGATGTTCCTCTTTCCTTTTCCACTAAAATTGCCTGTTCAAGTTCTTTTTCTTTTGATGCCATAATGCCTGATAATTATATTTTATACCTCAGCAATGTCAAGGTTGATTTTTTCACTCTATCAGTATTAACCAGACATAAGAGCAGAGAGATTTTCCAGTCTTGACAACCTCAAGTTTTGAGCCATTGTTCCGAACCGTCCGATAAACATCAATTCCACAGGCTTCCATTTTTTTTAATTATCCGTTTTAATTTCTGCCAGATTTCATCTTCTTTTTCTGGTGGGATCTTTTCAATCTGCAAGAGCAAGGCAGTTTTATATTCACTGACAACTTCTGGGGTGTATTCTGGTGTTGGTGAAAAAGGGGGACAGGTGAGATATTTGTTATATCCATTGCATCCATACTGACACTTCAATCTAACCCAGTTAGCAACCACGATAGTCCTGGTATCAATTATTCGGGCATTTGTAATACCCATTTTACTTGCCTTAAGGATATATCTCTTAAAGATTTGCATTTTTAGACGATTATTTTTTAATTTTTTTTATCATTACCCGCCCCTGTAAAAGGATAGTCAAATTTCTTGGTTTGTCAATCGTGGTCATATTTGATGGATTTCTTGACATTTAAGAAGAATTTATTATACTTATAAAGATGAAGCACAAAGATAAAAAGATAAAAAAATATATCGCAATAAAATCAAAACCGGAAGCAGTAAAAGAACAACTCAGTATTATTGAAACTTATTATAAAAAGCCACCATCAAAGGTACACGGTGATATCTCCATATATATTGGGGATATTAGAAAGGTACTGCCTAAATTACCTGATAATTGTGTGGATTGTGTCATCACCTCTCCACCATATTGGCAACAGAGGGATTACAAACATACTGGACAAATTGGTAGAGAAAACTCATATACTGAATATATATCAAATTTCCTAAACTTTTACCCCTTTTTATACACTAGGTCCAGGTGGCTAAGAATT
>JBNAVN010000076.1:0-9421 GCA_049700315.1 bacterium | reverse complement strand
GGTGATGATGCTGTTTCCCTTTTGGTCCTTCAGCAAGTTCATACCGTGCCCTGCCGTCACCAAAGTCATATTTAAAAAGGAACCCTATCTGCACAAGTAATTCTAATGTTCGGTAGACAGTTGTCAAACCGATATTTGGATATTCTTTATGCACCGCAAAGAATATATCTTCAGCGCTTAGATGCTCGGGTGTCTTACTTAAAACATCAAGTATTGCCTGGCGGGCAAGGGTAATCCGATAACCACAGCCCTTAAATCTACCATGCCACCAGGGAGGAAATCGTCCAAAACCATCAGGCATAAAACACCTCATAAAAGAAAATGATAACCATTATCACTAATATTATAATCAAAAATTGAAAAAAGTCAAGGGGTAAAAGGAGCATCTTTACTTATATGGTGCCCCTGCAGTATGGATTGACTTTTAGGGGATTTGGAATATACTTGCAGGATGATTGACCTGAAATTATTGAGAGAAAATCCAGAGATAATCAGACAGGCATTAAAAAATCGCGGGATAGAATTCAATCTTGATGAATTGCTTGAAATTGATAGAAGCCGAAGAAGCATTATTACCGAAATTGATACTCTCAGAAAGGGAAGGAATGATTTATCGGAACAAGTTGGAAGATTGAGAAGAGAAAAAAAAGATGCATCAGAATTGATGGAAAAGGCAAGGGTTATTGGTGATAAGATAAAAAAATATGAAGAAGAATTGAAACAAATAGAAAACAAATTTAATGAATTAATGTTACTGCTGCCCAATATTCCACAGGTCACTGTGCCTGTGGGAAAAGCGAGTTCTGATAATATGTTTGTCCGGGGTATGAAAGAACCCCCACAGTACAAATTCAAACCATTGCCTCACTGGGAGATATGTGAGGCGCTTGATATGCTTGATTTAAAGAGGGCACCGAAGATCTCTGCATCAAGATTTATACTCTATAAAGGATCAGGAGCAAGATTGGAAAGGGCACTTATAAATTTCTTTCTTGATTTGCATACGAAAAAACATGGCTACAAAGAAATATTCCCACCAATTCTTAACAACCTTGATTGTTTTTATGGAACAGGACAGTTGCCAAAATTGGAATCAGAAATGTACAGATGCAAGGATGATGATTTCTATCTTATTCCTACTGCTGAGGTTCCGCTGACAAATATGCATCGGGAAGAGATTATTCCGGAAAAAGATCTTCCTATATGCTATGTAGCATATACACCCTGTTTCCGTCGCGAGGCAGGTTCTTATGGAAAAGAGGTGCGCGGTATCACCCGTGTCCATCAATTCAATAAGGTGGAGCTTGTAAAATATACTACACCTGAAAGTGGATATGATGAATTTGAAAAGTTGTTGAGTGATGCTGAAGAAGCTGTAAAACTTTTAGGGTTGCCCTATCGGATTTTGCTTTTATGCACCGGTGATATGACCTTTGCCTCAGCCAAAACTTATGATATTGAGGTATATGCACCAGGGATGGATGAATGGCTTGAGGTTTCTTCGGTCAGTTGTTATGAACAGTACCAGGCAAGGAGGGCAATGATAAGATATCGTAAATTCACAGGCGGGGTAGATTATGTATATACAATAAATGGTTCAGGATTGGCAACGCCAAGAACCTTTATTGGAATTGTTGAAAATTATCAAACTGAAGATGGCAGGATAAAAATCCCTGATATCTTGAGACCGTATATTGATAATCTGGAGTACATTGATTAATTAGAAATTATGCTTTAGATACTCCAACACCTTTCTCATATCTTCTGGAAGCGGGGCAGTGAAGTGTAGCATTTGTTTTGTCCCTGGATGCTTAAATTCCAACTCTGAGGCATGCAATGCCTGGCGATCAATTAATTTTAGAATCTCCTGAAAATGTGGCAAGTATGCCGATTTTTTTATGATCCCAGGACTTCTACCACCATAATCTTTATCTCCAATTACAGGACAGCCAACATAATTTAAATGGACACGAATCTGATGGGTTCTGCCTGTGATGAGCCAGATTTTTAGATATGAAGCGACAGGAAATTTTTCAAGGACTAAATACCGTGTAACTGCCATTTTGCTGGAAAGTGGAGTTACGGTCATTTTCGTCCGAATCAGGGAACTTCTGCCGATTGGTGCTTCAATATTACCTTCATTCAATCCCGGAAAATTCCAACATAGAACATCATATTTCTTCTGAATCTGTCTACGCGCAATTGCCTTGCCCAAATTGCTCAATGCCTCATCGGTCTTGGCAAAGATGATAAGCCCGGTTGTATCCTTGTCCAGACGATGAAGCACTCCGGGTCTTACTTCGTCAGTCAGACTTGGAAGTCTTCCGCAATGATGCAAAAGGGCATTGACCATTGTATGTTCAAAGTGTCCTCTTGCAGGATGGACAATAATGCCTTTGGGTTTGTTAATAACAATGATTTCATCGTCTTCGTAAATGATATCCAGGGGAATATTTTCTGGCTTTATTTCAGCTGAGGTTTGCAACTCAAACACTGCGTAAATCTCATCATTTTCTTTTACCCGATATGAACATTTTGCAGGGTTGCCATTTACCAATACCTTTTTTTGCTTGATCAATTTCTGAATAAGGCTCCGGGATAAGCCAATACCAGATATATAAAGATACTGATCAAGCCTTGTGCCCCATTGTTTTTCTGAGACCTTACGTCGGAATTCCTGCTGGATTTTGTTCATTTGTTCAACCAGCAATAACTCTCTTCTCTATTTCAATAACCTGTTTTATGCCTGTGTGGGCAATATCCAGCAATCTTTGAAGTTCTTGTTTTGTCATTGGCATTTTTTCAGCAGTAGCACCAAATTCAATGATTTTTTCTCGACCGGTCATCACCAGATTCATATCCACTTCTGCATTTGAATCTTCTTCATAACACAGGTCAATGAGTATCTCACCACGAACAATGCCTGCGCTTATCGCACCAACAAAATCAAGAATAGGAAATTGTGTAAACTCCTTATTTGCCCAGAGTTTTTTTACTGCGCTGTACAATGCCAGAAATGCACCGTTCACCGCTGCGGTTCTTGTGCCACCATCAGCCTGAAGCACATCACAGTCAATAATAAATGTACGTTCGCCCACAACTGAGAGATCAAAGACGGGCCTTAATGCTCGACCAATAAACCGTCTGATTTCCTGAGTGCGTCCAGTAAGCCGACCAGTATTTGCCTCGCGCTGGGTTCGTTCTTTTGTGGAAGCGGGTAATAAGGCATATTCTGCTGTTAGCCATCCCTGACCCCTTCCGACAAGAAACTGAGGTACACGATTCTCCACCGTGACTGCACACAATACTACAGTCTTGCCAAGTGTGAACAGGCAGGAGCCGGCTGGATATTGAAGATAGTCAAGTTGGATCTCTATTTTTCTCAACTCATTATTCTGCCTTTTGTCAATCCTCATAAATCTCCTTTTTATGCAGTTCCTGGAATAGCACGAAAATAATTTCTTAATGACTCACCAAGAAATCTTTCGGCAATTTCCTTGAAATTTATTGAAAAATCTGTAAGATATACTGTTATATTTCCATTACCTGAAGGATTTAATATATTTCTGTCTTTAAGCAGGCAGGCAATTTCTTTGCCCGATTCCACGGATGCATCAACATAGTTTATATCACCGAGCACCCTTCTTATTACATTCAATAATAGTGGAAAATGTGTGCAGCCAAGGAGTAGTGTATCAATACCGTCTTTTTTCAAAGGTGTTAGATACTCACGGGCAACCATTTCCGTTGCCGGGTGATTAATAAATCCTTCTTCTACCAGAGGCACGAATAGTGGACAGGGTCTACCCAGAACTTCAACCTTTGCATTCAATTCCCGAAACGCCTTTTCATAGGCGCCACTATGAATTGTCAAACTTGTGCCGATCACACCTATTCTATTGTTTTTTGTGAGTTCCATTGCCTTTCTTACTCCTGGTTTTATTACACCGATGATTGGAACAGAAAATTCTTTTTGAAGTATTTCAAGGGCAACTGAAGTGGAAGAATAACAGGCAATCAATATGCATTTGACTGACCTGCCCAGCAGAAACTTTGTATTTTCTCTTGAGAACTGGACAATGGAGTCAAAGGATTTTGTTCCATAAGGAAGCCTGGCTGTGTCACCAAGATAAACAATATCCTCATTTGGCAATGCCTTTCTAATTTCTTTGACTACGGTAAGTCCGCCAATGCCTGAGTCAAATACACCAATGGGGGAATTATTCAATGGTTCAACCTCCTTTCATAATCTTTGATAAAATTTCTTAATCCGCAGAATACCACATAGGCAAGTTTTTCCTGAAAATCTTTTTTTCTTAATAGTTTTTCTTCTTCAGGATTGGAGATAAAAGCACACTCTACCAAAACTGAAGGCATAAAAGCACCACGCAGGACATAAAAACCTGCCTGATTCACACTCCGGGCTGGAATATTGAGCAGGTTTTCGGCACTTGTCTGGATTGCTTCAGCAAGGTTGTTTGATTCTTCAAGAAATACACTCTGGGCAAGGTCGTAGAGAATAAAATTTATATCGCCTGAAGGTTTTACTTCTTCATCAAACATCAGGGATGCATTCTCCATTGCAGCAACTGTACGCTCTTCATTGGTCCTGGCTTCAGAGAGGAAATATGTTTCAAAACCACGCGCCATGCTATTTTTTCGAGCAGCATTGCAGTGAATACTGACAAAGATGTCTGCCGAATTACGATTGGCAAAACTGGTTCTGCCTTTCAGAGAAAGATACTGGTCTTTATCTCTTGTCAGCAAGACATTTACCTTTAGTGAATCCTCAATATATTTTTTCAAAATTTTTGAGATTACAAGATTTGCATCTTTCTCGTATAGTCCATTTTTCCCGACTGCACCGGGGTCAACACCGCCATGCCCCGGGTCAAGTACAATCACCTTAACATTTTTTATGACCTTATTATAAAATACAATTTCATTCTGCCTTTCCAGGTAGGCATTGATATCAGCGAGATTCAGTTCCAAACGGGTATAAGTAGTATAAGGAAGCAGATTGATAGATTTGACCACTCCTTTTGGTTTCAATTTGGTTTTTTCTATATATTGCCCATCCAGTTCAATGATTGTAGTCTGGGGTGAAAACTGTACATCAAATTCAACAGGTTTTTGCCAGGAAAATCTGAGTACAGTTGAGTCACCCCTGGTGACCAGATCAATCTTTTCAATGATCGGGATTTCTTCAATTTTTTTTAAGAATAAAAGCCGTTCAAGATTTGCGCCCAGTACGCGCGTTATCAGACAGGCGGGAAAATAGATTTCTTCGTCCATCAAACGGGGGGCAAAAGGAAGATTGAAAAATGAAAGATCACATTTTATTACATTGATATCGGCAATCAGAGTTATCTTGTGGTCTGGTGTTGAGAGGATACAACGTGCATGGATTTTGTCCAGAACATAGTCAATATCGCAAAATTCAGCAATTCGCCTCAAGGGCAAATAATCTTGATTTTCTATGAATTCACTTTCAAAAACAGCAGAATTATTTTCGTAAACGACTTCGTATTTTTGAGTAATAGTAAAAAATGCTAATAATATGATATTCATCGGCTCAGGCTTTTTATTTTCTTTAAATTCTTCTTTGCCTCTTCGCGTAGAATCTTTTCTTTCTTATCAAAGATGCGCTTTCTCCGACAGACCGCGATGGAAATTTTGGCAAAGCCTTTATCGTTAAAGTATATTTTCCGGGGAATCAAGACATTACCTTTCTGAGTTATCGTGCCAAAAAGTCTCTTAATTTCTTCTTTTTTGAGAAGTAATTTTCTTTTTCTTTTTGGATCCGGAGTTGATATAGTGCTGAATCGATACGGGGTGATATGCAAGTTATACAAAAATACCTCGTTATTCTTGATTTCAGCATAGGCATCACTCAAAGAAACCTCTCCTTGACGCAATGATTTGACTTCACTTCCCTTTAGTACAATTCCTGCTTCATAAGTATCAAGGATTTCATAAAGATGACTTGCCTTCCGATTGGTGCTAACAACCTTCATTAAGTATTATAACAGACAAATTAACAAAAGTCAAGAAAATCAAATTCTTAAACCTCACCATTTTTCCTGATTTAATTTTTTTGTTTTCCTGTGGTCAGCCCATCCTGATTTTCCCTGAAACAAGCCTGTCCTGGCGCTTGATGGGATGCAAAATACTGAAGTGTCTACCATTGTGGAAGATTTATGAATTTTTGACCGTTGGCAGTGGACAGAACTCAGGATTTTGGACTAATATCTGAGATTGTAAAAGATTTTCATCACTAATGGAAATTGCAGCAATTAAAAATTATCGTATGATTACAAATTTGCCTGTTTGTTGACCAACCCTGGAATCAACATGGAAAATATAAACACCACTTGTCACCAAGTGCTTATTCTCTTTCAGTAAGTCCCACCACTCATCACCACCAGCATCACCCAAAACTGAACAAACCGTCGCCTTATGCACTATCGTCTTCACCAAATCTCCATTCAAGGTAAAGATCCGAATCACACAATCCGAAGGCAAATTGATGAACCGTAATCTCCTAATCAGTGAAGACTGCTGCCACTCATTGTGTATCAAATAAGGGTTTGGCACCACCTTCACATTCAATGTCAATGTAGAATCCACAATCATCTTAGCCGGATTTGAATTGATCACAAACAACGCACCAAACGGCGCAGGTAGATATTTCGGTGACGCCTTCATAACCCAAACATCATTCTCTGAGGGACGCGGATGACCAGGCCTCATCCATGCCCTGGATATACCAAACTTACCACTGCAAATATATAACGCCCTGGTTCCCTGCGAAGCAGTATTGGAATAAACCAATGTATCACTGGAAAACCCCATTGAACGAAAACACCAACCATCAGCCAGACTATCTGTCGCTGAATTCTCTAAATAAGGCTTATACGGAATCGTATCCCCGGTCATCATATCTATCACCACTACTGTATTAACCTCTCCTGCCTGATCCTTCTTGTTCCAGAACACCTTAAAATCATTACCACGATAAGCCCAGTTGATCTCACGACCCGCAGCCGTCGCATCCAAACGAATCAATGAATCAGGATATGTACCCGACTCCTTCACCACCTCACTGAATATCACTACATTACCCTTGGTCTTGGATTTGATAAACCAGGGCGTCACACTCAGACCATTGAACTCCTTAAACTCATAGAAATAAGTATGGGCAAAGGTATCAAGTGGCATCACCAATTTGAAACTATCCACTTTAACCGAATCCTTATCCAGCAAATAAGCACTATGCATCGGCTCTCTACCCACACGTACAATCGGACCAAACTTCAAATACTGTGGGTCTTCCTTCATATTCAATGGATAAACAATCCGCGCTTTAACATTGGAAACCAATAATGGATTACCACTCACCATCGTACCACTTACACTACCTGGGTGATAATTCGCAGGATTCCGACGCGGCACCGCCACCACACCAGTCAAACCGCTCTCAAAATAAATCGGCCTCGGACCCTGAACCTTTACCGTATCATAAATATATATCCACCTGGAATCAGGTGCATAAAAGAGCGAATCCTCCACAAATATAGAATCAAAGAAATCCTTCACATAGTTGTAATCAAAAGAAGTCGCCGCATAATAATAACCAAAACCATTCCGCACATCCGTATCAACAAACGAATGAACCAGACCAACATCCGTCGCCTGAAGCGCAATAGAATCAGGGGCAGTGGTATCCTTGAAGGTTATACCATTTGATAGATCAAATGACGCAACCAATTTCCAGGTTCCGGTCTTACCAGATGGACTCTTCCAGATACGATAACCCTCAAAATCGTATTTTTTGTAATAAGGGTCATAATTGGGTGAAGATGGATTGGAGACGACATCATAGTATTGGTCAGGTGCAGTCTCTGGAGCATTATCCCAGATAAGGGTAATCTGACCATCACCAGGCACACAGGTCAATCTTGGCGGTGGTGGTGGACCAGGCAATAACCAGTTCATATCAAAAAAGAACTGTAGCCAATGGTCAATCATGACAATTTCGGTATCAGGCATCAAATGGTCCTGAGTCTGCCAGGAAGTAAACATTATCCCGATTACAATCTTTACATTTGAATCAGGTAGGAGTTCAAATGGACCAGAAGACACTAAAAACCTTTGATCGTCAGGCAAAGGGATTGCTGTATCATAAGGGCAATATTCCCCTGTCCTGAAATTATATCCTGCAAGGGTCATATATCGTTCATTGTCTTTATTGGGCTCAAGGTTTAAGGTGAATCTCTTATATGAAGTCATTTCCATCTGTGGAATCTCTGAAGGGTCGCGCCAATCAGGCAATCCATCTTTATCTATATCCCATTTAAATTGTGGGAGATTATTTACATAATAAGCACTATCCCTTTCATACTGGTCTAAAATACCATCATTATCCTTATCCTGTCCCCATTGCAAATCAAAAGGCGCCTGTAATAGGTCAAAACCAATAGCGCATAGACTGTTCCACCCGGGTTCTACTTGATTTTGCCACTGGAATGCAATGTTATCAACGAGAAATGTATCATTATCTATGATATATTGCTTTGCTTTAATTCCATAACATATATCATTAGCATTTCCGCTTGATTCATTCCCAATATCACAATCTGAGCAGAATCCTACAAAAAGGTTCTTTATCGGTTTATGAAGAACATTCCTTATTTCAAAGGTTAAAAATATCATATCCCTTAATAATCCTCTATTCCAGCTATATACTGTCTGACAAACCTCAATTCCAATTGGTCTTGTATCATTAGGAACATGACAGGTGATATCACAATCATTATAACAGCACCATGAATCCTGCTGAGAAAAAGGCTTTTGGGGTGCTATTGAAAAGATATTTTTTGGTGGGGGCCAGGGATTAGGGTATATATAAATCTTTGCTTCAGGTAAATATGGGTTCTGTTGATTTAAACCAGGTGCAAATTCTGCTTCTCCACCATGGGGTCCATAACCAATCGTCACCATTGTGTCGTTATTTATTGAATCTATTGCTCCGAACCAAATTCCTGCTCCATAAATATAATTTTGATTAGAACCTTTTGGAAAGTAACAGAAATTTCCAACAGTTCCATAATTGGTCATCCAAAATTCAATTGAGTTCATATTGTGGCATCTCTTATCCAAAACACGATGGTCATTGATGATTACAGAACTATTAATAAGAAAAATCATTAGTATAATCATAAATCCTCCATTATGATTATACTGATTATCTGTGAAATTATTGTGAAATTTTATTAATTCAGTTTAGTTTGCTTGAACTTCTTCAAAAAGGGATTTATACCAATCTCCAATTTCAATCACCCAATCATCATACCAGTCTTGGGTAAAACCATTTTTATACAAATCAAAAAATCTTTGAGTCTCTTTTTTATCAAGATGC
>JBNAVN010000075.1:0-9435 GCA_049700315.1 bacterium | reverse complement strand
GTAAGTGGTAAGTTTTTCCCAAAATGTAGGGCAAGGCTTTAGCCTTGCAAATTTAAAAGAAGATGGTTGTTAGTTCTTGTTGGGCATAGCCACTGGTATGGTCAATGGGCGTGGTTAAGAGGTTTGTCTGGTTTTCGTTGAGCGTCTTTCGGTTTAGAAGTGCGAAACGGTTTCGTTGGTCGGTTTCGTTAAACGAGAAACGATGGACGAAACGTTTTTCTAAACCGTCCATCCCTGATTTAATCAGGGACACACGAATCCATCGGTTTGTTGAAATCCCCCTGTTTTCCCCTTTAATAAAGGGGGATTTTAGATGAAAAATTTAGGAAAAACTAAACTATTACCAAGTATTAGATTTCTAAAATTAATGTATGAGTTTTTTTACTGCTTTTTCTTCGCAAACCTGAAGGTTTGCCCTACAATCAGCTGAATTAATAAATAGAGGTCAATTTCTCAATTTGACAATTTTCAAATTATGGAATTGATTGCTACAATTAAGCACAAATCTTCTTTTCAAAAGTCAACACTTTTCACCCTGTGTCAAAAAAGTTGACTTTTGCTTCATCAAAAATTTTATCTTTATCATTCAACTTTTTTCTGCCTGAAAAGAGGTGACTAAGAACGGTACTCCACCGCCCCCTACGAAATTGGGGTGTAAACTCTATGAAATTTCAGGAGTTTTTTCCCCCACTTCGTAAGTGGGGGAAAGGTGAAGGAGTTGTTCTTTGAATTTTTTTGCCTGGTGATAGCCCCTGTCTATTGTTTCTTTCGCCTTTTCAAACTGGCTCAAGCCGATACCGGTTGTATCAATATCTATCCATACTCCGTTTTTTAACTGCTTAACATCATATTCAATCAATCTTGAACTTATCAAGTCAAATGTCTTGTTGAAAATATCTTTTATGTTATATTTTTTCTTTGATTCATCTTTATAAGAAATCTTGATTTGCGGATATTCAAACCTTTGAAGGACATTTACCGCAATGACCTTTTTTGCACCAAGATTTATTGCTACATCCACAGGGACCGGGCTGACAAACCCACCATCAATCAGGATTCTTCCACAATATTTATTGGGTGTCAAGACAATGGGTATTGCTATTGATGACCTTATCGCCTGGACCAGTTCACCACGGTCAATCACGACCTCAGCATTCTCTTCTATATCTGTGGCAAGCGCTGCATATCTTACAGGCAGTTCTTCAATCTTTGTATCACCGAGATAGGACTTCAAAAATTTGACGACATTTTTCCCATCAATAAACCCTTTTTTTGAAATGTGAAATCTGAATAATTCCTTCTTTTTCCTTTTATCTATCTGCAGTGCAATCTCTTCTAATTTTTGGGCAGAAAATCCCTTTGCATAGAATCCACCAATGAGTGAACCCATACTTGCCCCAACTATAATATCGGGTTTTATTTTCAATTCTTCAAGAAATTTTAGCACACCGATATGGGCATATCCTTTTGCGGCGCCACCGCCGAGAACCAATCCAATCATAATGGTCAATTATATCAAAAATATCCAGAGATTCAATGATTAGATTACACTTGACAAATTCCTTTCGTTGGATATAATGTGTTATGAATTTCAAAAAAGTAACACCATACTATAATAAGAATATCTTGAAAATCGAGCTACCAGAAAATCAGATAACCGTTCTGAGAAAGGAGAATTATGCCTGAGGCAGTAAGGTTCGGAGTATCAATGAATAAAAAATTGCTTGCTGAGTTCGATCGGTTGATTGAGGAAAAGGGATATAGAAATCGTTCTGAGGCAATAAGAAAATTGATCAGAGAGAAACTTGTGCAAAAGGAATGGGAATCATCAAGAGAAGAGATAGTGGCAACAATTACAATGGTCTATAGCCATGAAGTGAGAGAATTGACCGAACGATTGACCGAAATGCAACACAAATATTACAAGCAGATAATCTCTACAATGCATATCCATCTTGATGAGCATAATTGCCTGGAAATCCTTGCGATAAGGGGAAGGGCAGACGAGGTGAAGAGCATTGCGGATAGACTATTGAGCACAAAAGGAATCAAACACGGACAGCTGACAACGACAAGCACGGGAAAAAAACTGGCATAGCAAATATGAGGGTAAGAAGGTAAGAGGATAGGAAGTTAGGAAGGTATGATGTTGAATATTGGTGTTACTTTTTTAAATATAGTAGCACGAAAGGAGGTTAAATCAATGAAAAGGCTACTAAATTCGGCAATGATATTTGTGCTGATAGTCCCTGCTTTTGCGGCAAGACCATTCGGCACCGATGATGCAGGCACCGTCTCGCCTGCGGGATATGAATTGGAAATCGGCTATGACTTCTGGAAAGAGATGGGCGCTTTTGGTGTGGGATTCAAACACGGGCTGACTGAAAAGATGGATGTCGGCATTGGTTTTGGATTCAATGTATTATCTGAACCTAAAAAATCTTTTATGCCTTCTGAGCTGTGCTTAAAGTATGCGATTGTGCCTGACCTTTTCGCGACATCCTTTACTACTGAAATTGGTGCCAATGCATATAATCTCAACGGAATTATTACACGCTGTTTTGGAGCGTTAGAGGTTGATGCAAATATTGGTTATGGAACTGCTGATTCAACCATTACCTATGCCGGTGCCATAATTTATTCAATGGGAAATTTCACCGTGGGTGGTGAAGTTTCTGGTGATAAGGAGAATCAGGACTGGCTTGTGGGCGGAAGGTACACAATCAGAGAAGGGTTGATGATTGATGTAGGGTTTACAGGTGACTTTGAATTTGAAGAAAAACTTGTAACCTTAGGATTGCATTATGAATTTTAGGAACACAGAGGACACAGATTAAAAAATTGCACAGAAAGGAGGAAAAAATGGTGCAAGACAAAACAAAAATATGGGCTATAATTGGTCTCTGTTTTATTCTTCCTTTATATGGACATTTTCAGATGATTGTGCCCAGCACAAACATCGTTGAAGACCAGAAATCAGCGACTGTCAATCTTGAATTGCTATTCTGCCATCCTTTTGAACAACAGATGCTGAATATGGCTAAACCAATCCAATTTGGTGTTTTTATAAATGGAGGAAGAAAAGAAAATCTCCTTTCAATAATAAATGAAAAGAAAATGGATGGTCTATCTGCCTGGTCAGCAAGTTACAAACTAAAGCAGCCAGGCGATTATTTGTTCTATGTTGAACCCGCACCTTATTGGGAACCTGCTGAAGAAAAATTTATTGTTCATTATGCAAAGACTGTGGTCAATGGATTTGGTTTGCAGGAGGGATGGGATGCAGAGATTGGGCTTGAAACTGAAATTATTCCTCTAACCAGACCATATGGGCTTTATGCAGGCAATGTCTTTTCTGGCCTTGTGAAGGTGCAGGGCAAACCCGCGCCTTTTACTGATGTGGAAATTGAATACTACAATTTAGATAAAAAATATACTGCACCACAGGAAGCTTATATCACTCAGGTTGTTAAGACCGATGCTCAGGGTGTCTTTGTCTATGCAATGCCCAAATCAGGATGGTGGGGATTTGCAGCCTTGAATGAGAGAGAGACAAAGATGCTCAATAAGCAGGATAAAAAAGAATATCCGGTTGAGATCGGTGCAATTATCTGGATTTATGTTGAAGAGATGAAGTAAACAAACCCTCATTATCCCTCTCCCCGCCATACTGTGTGGCGGGAGAGGGAAAGGGTGAGGGAGGAGGCATTTATGCATATCGCTGAAGGTGTGCTATCTGCACAGGTTTTGATTGGAGGTGCAGCGGTTACAGTTACAGGAACAACAATCGGCTTGAAGAAGATTGAATATCAGGATATGCCAAAGATTGCAGTCCTTTCTTCTGCCTTTTTTGTTGCCTCGCTAATACATATTCCGGTTGGTCCTACGAGTGCCCATCTGATTCTTAATGGGCTTGCGGGAATAGTATTAGGTTGGGCAGTTTTTCCTGCCTTGTTACTTGCATTATTTTTGCAGGCAATTTTATTCCAGTTTGGTGGACTTACTGCCTTGGGTGTGAATACTGCAACAATGGCAACATCTGCGATATTATGTTTTTTGTTTTTTGGAAGATTGGTAAGATTGCCCAATAGAATTCTTGGTTTCGCAGGCGGATTTTTGACAGGTTTCTTGAGCGTGCTTGTTGCTGGTCTTCTTGTTGCATTATCGCTTTCATTGAGTGGCGAAGTATTCATACCGGTCGCCAAAATGATTATAATCGTCCATATTCCTATAATGATCATTGAAGGGATTCTTACCGGATTTGTTATATTATTTTTGCAGAGAGTAAAACCAGAGTTATTGGGATTTGTCCGTAAATGAAGGAGTCAATTATAATGAAGACAAAAAATTTTGTTTTTTTGTTTTTGATTCCCTGCATAATTCTCGGTCATAAGATCAATATATTTGCCACAGTAGAAGGGAAAAAGATATATACCCAATCTTATGCGAGCGATGGAGGGAAGATCAAAAGTGGAACGATTGAGGTCTATGATAAGGGCGGTAATAGACTTCTCACTGGAACAACCGATTCACTGGGCGAATTTTCTTTTGATATTCCTAAAAAAGATGATTTGAAGATTGTTGTCATAGGCGGGATGGGTCATCGTGCTGAGACTATCATCAGTGCTGAAGACCTTCCAGACATAAAGATTGAAGTTCCTGAAAAGACCGAACCGAAACAGAAAAAGGAAATTCCCGAGATTTCAAATAAAAAAGACATTCCAGTTATTGATACCCTTGTTTTGAAAAGAATGATTGAAGATGTTATGGATGAGAAACTTCATACGATTATGAAGATGCTCGCTGAGCAAAAAGAAGATAAAATAAGTTTTACCGAGGTAATTGGTGGTATTGGTTATATTTTTGGAATAATTGGGATTGCTGCCTTTTTTATGCGCAGGAAAAAAAATGTTTAACGAATACATAAAGGGTGATTCTCTTATTCACAGATTTGACCCGCGTGTAAAGATTGTTTATGCCTTTATATTTTCTTTTGTTATTGCCCTTCAAAATAATCTTGGTTCTGTGATATTTGGACTAATAGTAGGTATCTTCCTGGTGATTCTTGCACGCATCAAATTTCGTGAGGTCATAAAAAGAATACTTGTAATGGATGAATTTATTCTGCTGTTATGGATTGTCATACCTATAACTTATCCTGGTGATGCACTGTTGAATATTGCAGGGATAAGAATAAGTCATCAGGGATTAATATTTGCACTGATCCTAACATTCAAGGCAAATGCAATTATGTTTGTTCTCATCAGCCTTGTAGCAACATCCAGTATCTTTGATATCGTACACGGTCTAATTCATTTGAAGATACCTGAAAAATTGGTTTTTTTGTTTTTCCTAATGTATCGTTATACCTGGGTGTTGTTTGATGAGTATGAGAGATTGATTAGAGCAATAAAAGCAAGGGGGTTCAAATTCCGAAATTCAGTGCATACATATCGTACCGTTGCTTATCTTGTGGGCAGTCTCCTTGTGAAAAGTTATAACCGTGCAGAAATTCTTTATCAAGCAATGGTCTGCAGAGGGTTTACGGGAAAATTCTGGGTGCTGGACCATTTCAAAATCTCTGCAATTGATGTGATCGGGATTATTCTGTTGACCTTATGCAACATTGCTATAACATTCACAAAATGGAAGCTCACAATCTGATAAGACTGAATAAGATAGTATTTGGCTACAATGGTAAACCATTGTTATTCAATGGTCTTGATTTTTCTCTTACAAAAGGGGGTCGTTTAGGGATTACTGGTTCAAATGGTTGTGGCAAGACCACGCTTTTCAATATCATTATGGGATTTACGAAACCTTTGAGTGGAACCATTGAGATCGCCGGTGAATTGATTAAGAGCGAAAGTGATTTTCAAAAAGTTCGCATGAATATCGGATTTCTGTTTCAAAATTCTGATGACCAGCTCTTTTGCCCCACGGTCAGGGAAGAAGTTGCATTTGGACCCTTGAATCTTAGAATACCCAGAGACGAAGTAGAAAAAAGGATAAGAGAATCTCTGAATCTGGTTGGGCTACAGGGCTTTGAAGAGTGCGCGCCATACCATCTTTCAGAGGGTGAAAAAAAGAGACTGGCAATTGCTACAATACTGGCAATGAAACCAAAGATTTTACTCCTTGATGAACCGACTAACGGGCTTGATAATTTAGGAGTGAAGAGCATAATTGAAATTTTGAATCACAATGATTTTGGATATGTTGTCATATCTCAGGATTTTGATTTTTTGAGAAAGGTAACGAATATTATTTACACAATAGATAATGGAACTCTAAAAGAATTTAGTCTGCATTGACAACTTTCAAAAATAGTTCAACAATTTCACCATCAAGCTGGGTGTCTTTTACTGTAATTAATTCTTTTATCGCAGTTTCTTTTGATTTTGCCTTGCGATAGGGTCTTTCTGAAATCATCGCATCAAAGGTATCAGCCACGGCAATTATTCTTGCAAGCAAAGGGATTTTGTCCCGGTCCAGTCCTTCAGGATAACCATTGCCATCAACCCTTTCGTGATGAGAATAGACAATATCCAGAATGGGTTTAAATTCACTCATTGTCCCCAATATTTTTTTGCCTAATATGGGATGATTTCTGATATATCTTTTTTCCTTTTCACTGAGGGGTCCTTTTTTGTTTAATATGCCATCCGGGATACCGAGTTTACCAATGTCGTGCAATAGACATGCTTGTTTCAAAATTTCTTTATCCGTTTCTGATAGATTGAGTTCATTGGCAATTTTCATTGCATAATCAAGGACCCGTAATGAGTGATCTGCAGTGTATTCATCTTTGACATCCAGAGTCTTGGCAATCAATTGAACAAACTCAATGAAATTCTTATTGGATTTGGCAATCAATTTTTCTATTTCTTCTTTTGATCTATTCAAACTGGCAAAAACCATTGAATATTGGGAGAGAAATGACCAGGCAAAGGTCAGCATTATAATTACAATGCCAAATATGAAGGGATCACGGATTTCAAGTATCAAAGGGCGGTTAATAAATGTTCCGACTATATCAATTAATCCTATTACAACTGCCAGAATTATGCCCGCAATCATTGGACGGATATCAATCATTTTAGGTTTATTCCTTCTAAAAAATCTGATCAAATCAATGAATACATAACTTGCAAATATGGTTAGCAAGAGGAGCAAAAAATAAGTCAGATTTGTTTTGATGGGTCTGGAAGCACCATTAAAGCTTGTGAGTTCATTTTTTATTAACAAGTTAGTGGAGAATATGAGAATGATCGCAACGACAGAAAGAGAACCAGTGACCAGAGAAAAAGTCCGGCTGTATTTTTTATCAATCGTGTCGTATACAAAATGTGGAAATACAAAAAAATAGGCGAAAATGCAGGCGAACATTAATTTGTTCCAAAAAACATTATTACGACCGGATAGTGCAATATCCATATTGTAACTTGAAAGCAAAAACCCGGCGCCCAATAAAAAGAATAACCCTGCATACAAAAATTTTTTATCAAATTGATTTCTGAAGTAGAGATAAAAAAGTCCTAAAGACAAAAGAAGAACGGTCAAGAAAAAACTGAATGTCAACTGGCTGAGAAGCATATAATACTTTATAAAAAAAAATCTGTTTGTCAAGTACTATTGCATCGCTATATCAGATGACCTTCAGGAACATCAGACTTGACTTGATTCTATTTTTGATTAGATTCCTATGTGTTATTATTTATCTTCATTATAACCAACAGCGATTTCCGGGGCATCTGGATACCACGCTGGTCAATTCAGGATAATCAGAAGATTTTTGATGTGATTGATAACAAATTTAACCATATTTTCTTACAGATATTCGGAAATGGTGAGGCGTACTATCCTTCAAAGATTGCACCATCAAGATACAATGATGATCGCTGGCTAAATGATTTCTTGAAGATTGCCCACTCACGGGGACTAAAGGTTTCTGCCTGGATAAATGTCTTCTATTCCTGGGGCTATGGTCCGAGAATAAAAAGTAATCGCCACCCTATTAATTTTGCGCTTGACTGGTATGTTTATGATAAAGACCAAAGGTCAATAAGTCAGTATAAAATTGAGGAACTAAAGAAATTGAATATTGAAGGTTATTACCTTGCGCCTGCAAATCCAAGTGTCAGAATTTATCTTTTGAAGATTATTGAAGAAATTATCAGTAAATATGATTTTGATGGAATCCATCTTGATTATATACGGTATCCGGGTGGGAATTTTAACTATGATATATACTTACGCACTGGCTTTCAAAGAAAATATTTCTATGATCCATTAAACTTGGATAGCGATTCGCTCAGGATAAGATTGGGTATTAAAGGTCTGGATGACTTGAATATGAAATGGTCTCAGTTTATCAGTACTGACCTCACAAGATATATAATTCAGATTAGAAATAAGATAAAATCAATTAACCCTGAGTGTATTATTTCTGCTGCAGTAAAACCTGATTATTCAGTAGCACGTATTGAATTTTATCAAGACTGGCTTACCTGGGTAAACAATGGTTATGTGGATTTTGTTTGTTTAATGGCTTACACAAGTAATATCTCAAAAATCATCACCAAGAATGTGACTGCAGTTAATGACCCCTCAAGGATTGCGGTTGGTCTTGGATTATACAATCAAACTCCTGAAACAATACGACAACAACTTGAGATGATACAAAATACGCCTTTTGCTGGCTTTGTATTTTTTTCCTATCCACAGATAAAGGAAAATAGAAAATATATTGAAATCCTGAATAAGTAAAAGATCAACCTGTTTTTGACTTTCTGCTTATACGATATTTTTTCATTTTTCGGAACAATGTTGAACGATTGATACCCATTATTCGAGCAGCCTCAGATATATGCCAGTTGACAGTATTCAAAATTGTTATTATATACTTCTGCTCAGCTTTTATCTTAACTTCCTTTATGTCAGGGATAATTTCACCTAAATGTTCATTTATCATTTTTTTAACCTCCTTTTCTAATGGATAGAAGAAAGGGCGGATGTGTCCAATTGTATTTACCAAATCCCTCTCCACATTCCGCCCATTTACTCTACCCTGTTTCATATATATGCAAATTTCGTGCCAGTTCAGATTCAACATAGTCAAAATAAAAGTATTGAAATTTAAGTACATTATACGGTACTGGGTCGTCATATACTGAAACATATTTGTTGGTTGTTGCATATATGCAACATAAAATTGAAGTTGATTTCGGCATTTTGAAATAGCTGCCTGAAAAACCTTGAAAAATGGTTCATTTCACATTTTTGAAAAATATTTCTTGATGTTGCATTGTTGCAATATTAATGTTGCAACAATGCAACAATATTCCCTTCCCTGGTTAAATTATGGACAAAATAATTTTTTTCTTTAGCGGTTATGATAAACACTGTAGTTACCCGATTCATCGGGCATGAATC
>JBNAVN010000074.1:0-9655 GCA_049700315.1 bacterium | reverse complement strand
GATTTTTAGAACTGGTGCATATCCTCTAACACCTTCAATGTTAAATCCCAGGGTGAAAAAATTTCCCAGACTATAGGCAATCAAACGATCTTTATACAATTCTACTGCCCTTGGTACATGAGGACCATGACCCCAGACAAAATCTGCTCCGCTATCTATTGCTGCATGGCTGAATTTTACGACATTTCCTCTGAGTACATCAAGGAAATATTCAAGTGTATCACTCGTATGCAAATAGTTGATGCCTTCCCCGCCTCCATGAAAAGAAACAATTACGACATCATATTGCCTTGATTTTTCAGCAATGATTCTTTGTGCTTTGGGAATATCAAGGATTGAATTGCCCCAGGGTGCCTGAGAAAAGGGGATAATGCATATCTTGATATTTCTGATTTCAAATTCACCATTTCTTTCATCAGTACCATATTTTATTCCATATGTTTCAAGCGCGTTAATTGTGGAAAACAATCCTTCAGGACCAAAATCATATATATGATTATTCTTAAGATTCACAAAATCAAAACCAGCATCAGATAGATACTGGGCATAATGCGGTGGCGTTCTGAATGCATAAGTTTTTCCTTTTTCAATTTTTTTTGTGCATCGTCCATAATCAGTAAGTGGTCCTTCAAGATTGCCCAGGGTCAGATCTGCATTTTTTAAAATTTCTGAGACATTGGCAAAGATTTCCTTGCCATCGTTAAAAGGAAGTCTTTTTTCCGGATAGGTTGTGCCCATCATTATGTCACCCACCGCAATAATGCTTAAGGTATCTGCATAAATAAGAAAGCAGATTGAAGAACAGAATAATAGTTTCTTCACGGAATAAATTCTATGCAAAAATAAGCCTCCGTCAAGTTTATCAAAAGAAATGATTTCTCTATTGACTTTTTCAAATTTTTGTGGATAATGTGAGTCGCTGTAAGAGCAAGTTTGTGGTCTAAGGCACAAGATTTTATGAGGGTACAGAATAGAAATGCTAAAGATCCGGTTATGTCCTCGTATAGGAATTTGAAAAATTCCTATACGAAAATAATGAAATTTTTCATTATAGAAAAGATTGGACAAGATACATCAGGACTTGGCGGTATGCTAAAGGTAGTGCACAACCTCAGGCAGATAGATTATGGGGGGTTTCAGGGGGCATCCCCCTGATGTATCTTGATTATTAAAGATAGATTATAGAAAAGGAGGTCAATAATGGCAAAAAATGCAGGGCCCAAGATTAAGAAGACAGGGAAGGAAGCGGATCTGGCAGGTCCTGGTGTTAGTACCTATGAAGAAGTAGAAAAAATTCTTCCTAACGATTATAAACCACTTCTGCCACCGCTTGAGAGAATGAAGGCACTCTTTGCAGTGAAAGAGTATATAGAAAAGAATCTGTGTAAAGAATTGAATTTGACCATGGTTCAGGTACCATTGATTGTCACAAAAGAGAGTGGAGTAAATGATTACCTTGACCGGGATGGTTCAAGAACGCCAATTGAGTTCAAATGTGGGCTGGGCTTGAAAAAACCGATTGAGGCACAGGTTGTTCAAGCAGCAACAAAATGGAAGAGAATGGCACTTGCCCAATTTGCTTGTAAAGTAGGTGAAGGTATATGTACTGATATGCGGGCTGTACGTAAGGATTATTTTTTGGACCACGACCATTCATCTTATGTTGATCAATGGGATTGGGAAAGGGTTATTACGCCGGACCAGCGCAATCTAAAATTCCTAAAGGATATTGTGAGAAAAATCTGGAAAGTGATTTGTGGTGCAGCAAAATTTGCTCATGAAAACTGGCCAGAACTCAAAGATCCAAAATATCCGCCAATCCCTGAAGAACTTACTTTCCTTCATGCAGAAGATATTCTTGATATGTATCCTGATTTGCCAAGAAAGCAGCGTGAAACAGCAATTTTGCAGAAATATCCAGCAGTGTTTATTATTGGCATTGGCTGGGTCCTGAAAGATGGTTATCCTCATGAAATGAGGGCAGCTGATTACGATGATTGGGTTACTGAGACCGTATCTGAAGATGGAAGACCAATGCATGGCTTGAATGGTGATATTCTGGTCTGGAATCCTGTAACAAAAAGGCGTCATGAACTGACTTCAATGGGTATCCGCGTGACCAAAGAGACATTAAAGAAACAACTTGAAATTACTGGACAATTGGATTTTCTTAAACTACCGTATCATCAAGCAATAATGAATGACAAAATTCCGTTGAGCATTGGTGGTGGAATTGGACAGTCAAGAACCTATATGTATATTTTAAGGACTGCGCATCTTGGTGAGGTCAGTGTTACGATATGGCCCAAAGAACTAAAAGAGATTTGTGCAAAAAGAAATATCTTTGTGCTTGAGTAATATTGTCTAATCTTAAGCAGAATGCCCCTCTGGGTTTTGCCCAGAGGGGCGTTTTTTTAACAAAAAGGTCTACTATGGCAACTTTAGGACAGGTTTTTTGCCGAAATTTGGTATTTTTGGTCTTGTCTTTCTAATCAACATCAGGCATTCTTTGATTGCGGTAGCCAACTGTGGATCTTTACCTTTTAGATAATCCTGTGGTGTTATCTCTACCTCAATATCTGGTTCAGTTCCATAGTTTTCAACACCCCAACCTACATCCTTGAACCAGAAAGAATATTCTGGCTGGGTTGTGAGTCCTCCATCAGAAAGTCGGTAATAAGGCGAAATACCAATGACTCCACCCCAGGTCCTTTTGCCGATGAGTGGACCTATTTTATACAATTTGAATCCGTGACTGAATATATCACCATCAGAACCTGCATATTCATTGGTAACGGCCACAATTGGTCCCAGGACTGATTCAGAAGGGTATGGTTCAGGTTGTCCCCATCTTGTTATATCATAGCCAATTCTTTTTCTTGCCAGTTTTTCAAGCAACAACTGCGAGACATGGCCACCACGGTTGAATCTGACATCAATGATTAATCCTGTATATTTTATTTCGCTCAAGAAATATCTGTGGAATTCAGCAAATCCCCAGGGACCCATATCAGGAATATGGACATACCCAATACTATTTTTGCTCAATCTATGCACAATTTCCCTATTTGTTTCCACCCATTCGCGATATCGGGCAGGTGATTCGTCAGCAATTGCTTTGATTGTAAGTGTTCTCTTTTTGGCCGACCGGGGGCTTGCTATGGTAATGAGGATTTCGCTGTGCGCGCGGTTAACAAGTAATTCATCTGGTTGAATCATCCTGTTCAGTTTTATACCATTTATCTGCAGGACGAAATCACCTTCTTTAATGTTCAAACCGGGCGCCATAAGTGGAGAGGTTGATTCAGGTTCCCATGGATCTCCTTTTACGATTTTAGCAATTTTATAGGCGTTGCGTCTTTTGTCAAAGATTAAGTCAGCACCCAGGAAACCCTGGGTATATCTTGGTTCTTCACGATAATCTCCACCCCATTCATAGGCGTGTGAAGTTCCCAATTCACCTTGCATTTCCCATATTAGATCAGAGAATTCCGAACGGGTGCCAATGCGTTCAAGCAAGGGAAAATATTTTTCATAGATTTTTTTCCAGTCAATACCCGACATATTTTTAGTCCAGAAATGATCCCTTTGCAGACGCCAGGCATCTCGATACATCTGTTGCCACTCTAATCTTGGTTCAATAAGAAGTTTGATCCGGGAAAGATCAAGCCACCCACTTTTTGGACCGGGTGGTTGTTTTTCAAGTTTTTGTTCAACCCTTTCAACTGGTTTTATGATTCTCAAACGGTCTTTTGAACGATATATTACTATTTCATTTTTTGGAGAAACTTTAAAATTACTCACCCCGGAAATGATAATTCCTTGTTTCTGTTCTTTGAAGTCAAAAAATTCCAGATTTCCATTCGCAGGGATTTCATCAAGAAACCATTCTGCTTTTCCACCAGTGATAGGAAATGTAGTAAATAGAACCTTGTCTCTTATACCCCAAATCTGCTTATATATGCCTGGTGCAACCGGGATTGGAACTACCCTATCTGTTATGTTATCAACATCAATCTGTATTTTCTTTGAAGGTTTATTGTCCTTCGCCATTTTATCAAGATCAAAACTACCTGTATCAATGCCCGGTGGAACCGATTTGGCATATTTGAACGGAGTGGGAAGGTTTTTTCTCAGTAAAATCAGATATGGTTTAATATTGGCGGGAAAACTCAATTCAAACTGCATTGTATCATAGACCGGGTCAAAATGGCGGGCGGATAAAAAATAAAGGTATTTTCCATCTGGATCAAAACTCGGTGCAAAATCATATAACACACTCTTTGTAGCATAATAGGTTTTCTTGTCAACAACATTTGCGAGTTTAATGCAGGATGTCCTTTCTGAATCAGCGAAACTATAGGCAATCCAGATGCCATCCGGAGACCAGGCAATACCTGTAATCCTGCGGAACCTACTTTTATCAAGAACGATTCGCTTTTTCAATTTTAGATTTACAAGTATCAATTCATTCCTGTGATTTGTCAAAGCAACAAATGAATCTTTTGGTGAAGGTTCAAGTTCAATGGGTCTGCCAATATCAAGCACAGGAAGACTTACAACATCTTTTCCATCATTATGGTAAATTTGTAACGAATCTTCACCTTTTTCGTCAGTTACCACAATTAACCGCTCGCCATCATAAAGCCATCGGGCAAGACGATATCTTGCGTTGGTCTTCAAACCATTCTGTATCACAGGACCTTCCCAGTTGGGGAGTGAAAATACTTTGCCTCTGCTGGTGATACAAGTTTTGTTTCCTTCCGGATGAATTGTATAATCTTCAAGATATTTATTTGCTTCCACGAATTTCCTCTGGGTCTGGACCCTGGGGCTGCGAAAATCAATCTTTATTTTTTCGACCTGGTTAGATTCCGGATAAAAAGTATAGATATCCCCACCTGAATGGTATACGATATTCTTACCATCAGTCTTCGCATTGCGGACATAAAAATTTCTGTGATCAGTGTGTTTCTTGATGTTTTTACCTTGAGTTGTACAGGAATATATGTTTCCAACGCCTTCATGGTCTGATATGAAATAGATCCGTTCGCCTATCCACATTGGATCAGCAAGATTGCCTTTGATATTAAGCAATTTTCTAAAAAGGCGTTTTTCCTCAACATCAATCCAGATTTCTCCCACTGTTCCACCTCGATACCTTTTCCATCTGGCTGGATCCGCGGTATTCCTACCAATAACCATACCTTTTTCTGGTCCATAGGAAATTGTTCGGGCAGGACCAACTGGAATCTTCTCTGGAATGTCTTTGTTTTTATCTACTGAATAGATCATCGTAAAACCAGGATACCATTGTTTTGCATCACTTGCGAAAATGATTCTATTTGCATCCCTTGTCCAGCCACGGACCACAGTATTTGCGCCGAAGAAAGTTAGCCTTTTTGCTGGTCCGCCTTTTGTTGAAATACAATAAACCTCGCTGTTCCCTTCTTCTCTGCCAGTAAATGCAATGTATTCGCCATCAGGAGAAATACTACAATGACTAATTTTGCCTAAATTTGAAGTCAAACGATGAGCAATACCACCTTTTGTAGAAACTATCCACAAATCATCCTCACATACAAAAACGATCGTTTCCTTATTGATGCTCGGAAATCTATAATATCCCTGCATAATTACTCCTTTGTCTTCCCATTATAATTAGTTTTGTATAAAAATCAAGAAATACTTCAGTAAAGAAATTGAACACTTCAAATGGATATATCTAATTATTTTGATTAGCGGTTTGTTTTATACATCTTTTTGGCAATTAGGCTTTTCTTAAATGGTGGGGTGGGATATTGAGCATTTCCCGATATTTGGCAACAGTTCTTCGGGAAATAATTACACCCATTCTCGCCAGTTTCTTGGCAATCTGCACATCAGAAAGAGGTGCAGATTTGTCCTCATTTACAATGGTTTCTTTGATTTTGTCAAAGATGTATTTCTTGTCGGTCTTACCAAGCGGCGCAGTAAAGAAAAATTTCAATTTATTAATTCCTCGCGGCGATTCAATGTACTTATTGGCGATTGCCCGGGATAAGGTAGAAGGGTTTACACCCAACTGTTTTGCAAAATCAACCATGGTTATAGATTTCAAGAAAGTGTCTCCTTTTGTGAAATATTCCTTTTGAAAATCAAGGATTGCCTTCATTATTCTGGATAAAGTTTTGCGCCTTTTCTCAATGGAAAAGATCAAATTCTGAGCCGCTCTTAATTTATGCCTGATAAACTCAGATTCATCACCATTTTGTTTATGCTTCTCAAGGTATTCCTTCCTAATTCTAATTCTTGGGATATTCTCTTCGTTCAAACGCACATGCAGGTCATTGTCCTGCCAGAATATTATGAAATCAGGATAGACATATGGTGAGTTCAGCGCGGCATACTGCAAACCAGGTCGTGGGTCTAATTTCATTATGATCTGTTTTGCTCTTATAAGACGTTCTTCATCAATCCCCAGTTTATCCATGCACTCCTTCAGATTTCCATTACGCAAATTTTTCAAATGGTCTCTTATCAAAATACACTCTACGGAATTTGGTGGATGCCCGAGATGCTGTAACTGTACCAGAAGTGATTCGCGAACATCGCGCCAGGCACAACCCACGGGATCAAAAAGTTGAATTTCTTTTCTTATCCTCTCAAGACTATTGATATCATATCCTTCCTGGCTTAGTTCTTCAGATGAAACCGCAAGATAGCCATCGTCTTCAATATTTGATATGATCAATTCCGCAATTTCTAAATCTTTGCCGGTGAATTTGCGTTCAGCCTGCTTCATCAAATGATCATATAACTTGTCAATCTGCGCAGGAGTATTTTCAAAGAGGTCCATTTGTTCTTCTTCAGGTTCAGAAGTATTTGACATATCCTCACGGGCATAGAAGTCAAGAAGGTCAAAATCTTCAGTGTTATTATTTGTATTTTCACTTTCTTCTATCTCTTCTTCAGTCTCTTCTACCTCTTCAAGCAATGGATTTGAATCAAGTTCCTGTCTCACAAGTGTTTCAAGTTCAATATTGGGCATCTCAAGCAGTTTTAGATAGAATACAAGAGAAGGTAGTATTTGGGTGCTGACTCCTAAACCCTGATAGATGTTTGTATTCTTCTCGCTCATAAAATATCCATATATATTATACTTTTGAAGATGGTAAATGTCAAGGGTACAAAAATATTCATGCTAACTTGACAGGGGCATAAGATTTTATATAATTGTTCACGGCGCCATCGTCTAGTTGGTTTAGGACATCGCCCTCTCAAGGCGAAGATCACGGGTTCGAATCCCGTTGGCGCTATTCTTGTTTTTCGGCAGACTCAATTCTTAATATTTCGTAGACCTTTTCTTCAAAACTGACTCTATCACCGATCTTTTTGTCTAATAGAATTTTTGCCAATGGAGATTCATTAGAAATAATATTTTTTGATAGATCAGTATCCCAGGGACCAAAGATGGTGTATTCTAAAATCATGTTATCTTGAGGATTCCTTAATGTTACCTTTGTCCCCACGCAGACTTTTGAGATATCCAGATTCTTAAAATCAATGATTTTCACTTTCTGAAGTTCAGCTTCAATCATTCTAACCCTTTGATATAACTGATCCTGCCGTTCCTTTGCTGCTTTATACTCAAAATTTTCACTCAGATCGCCATATTCCCTTGCCCTGCTTATTTCTTCTTTGTTTTTGGGAATCTCAACCTTAAGAATATAGTCCAGTTCCTGTTTCTTTTTAACCAATGCATCGGCGGTTGTATAAACATAGTCTTCTTTTTTACATTGTAATTCTGGAAAATGAAACTCAATAATTCTTAGATAATCATTTTTTTCATAATCTTTTAAAGTGAGAGATTTTGTCAAAGAATCTTTGATCACTGCTGCCTCAGATTCACTTGCTTTTTTCATCAGCTCATCAAATCTCTCAAGAGTAATTGCCTTGAGAAAGGTTTGTTTGATGCCTTTGATAGAATCAAGACTACTTATTAACCTGGGGAGATAATTTGGTGACATAAATTCAGAGAGTGCGCCCTGACCTAACTTTTTAACTAACCATTGAAATAATCCAGCATATCTCTGGGGCATTAAAAAAATAGTTCTATAAATCTCTTTCAAATCAAATCCCGCAGTGATGAGCTGGTCTTCAATTTCATCAAGCAACTTTGTGTTATCCAGAGTAAATAGAATTTTTTGAAAGATTGTTTGCCAGTCTTCAGGATGTTTCTTACGAATTGTTTGCAAAAATCTTTTCTGATGATCAATATTCTTAAGCCCTTTTAGTATTTCGTCATACGAACTGTATTGCAAGAGTTCATCGGTTGTATACTCAATTCCTTCGGTTTCATTGTCTTGACAAAGATATAATATATCAAGTGCTCGTGCTGGATTTGTCTTATGAATTTGATTGCCAGTAAGGGCCAAAGAAGACAGAATATGTTTCAACAACCCTGGCTGACCCTTTACACACCTTTCTGCAATTTCATATTTTGTATCAATATCGGATCTTTCAAATGACTCAAGAAGGGTTTCGTTTTTGTCAATACCTTCAACAAGCTGATAAAATTTCTGTCCCTTCCTCATTTCAACTTTGATACCTTCATCTTTTTCCAGTTTCTTCTTGACTCTTTCCCAGATCCTATCTAATTCATTCTTTTCGACAATTCCTTCAAGGTATGTCTTTATTTGACCTGAAGACAGCGGTTGACTGAAACTTTTCAGTAAGAACTTCACCAATTGAGTGGAGTCTTCCTGGAGAAGCTTTCTCAACTCTTCAATGCTTTGATGCTTCTTGTATAGAAAATGGTCTTCATAGATTGGTGTTAGAAGTCCCTGGGCAACATCAAATTTTACAAAATACCCCTTCAATTTTTCAAAATCAATTATGCACTCCTTTTTTTCTGGATTCATTGATACAACCTGACCTAAGCCATAGCGTTCAAAGTAAAAAAACCTGCCTATGTCAAACTTCAAAAACTCTTCCAGACGTTCAATACTCTTGAAAATATGCTCGCCCTTGTCAATGCCAGAGAGCATAAGATATTTTTCAATACGGTTGTTATCCGGGTATTTTCTCTTGTAAAGATTCATCAATGCCTTTCTGATCTTTCTGTCGTCTTCAGTAAAAAAAGGCATATGTTTATATACCACAATTGCATCTTCAATTCGCCCTTGGGTTTCAAGATGACTGGCAAGGATTTCAAGAAGTATAAATCCCCGTGCGGTTTCTTTTAATTCTTTCAGTCTATCTGCCACTTCAAGAAAATTCCTCAATGAAAATTGCTTGTTCTCCAGCAATTCCATCCAGCGGTCTTCCAATTCAGAGAATTTTCTTTCTTCAATGCATTGAAATATTTCCTCAGTCATTACTCTATTATAACAAAAAAAATGAGTCAGGCAAGAGATTCGTTGACATTGTCGTGAATTTAGATATAATTTGCAGGACAAAATGACACAAAAAATGCGCAAAAAAGAAATCCCATTGTGGATATTCTTGTTAATCTATACAATTCTTTCATTACTCCTCTTTGACCCCAAGTTGTTCACCGGTGGTGATAATGCAGTTTACATAATTCTTGCTGAATCCATTACAACAGGAAAAGGATATAAAAATATTTATCTACCTGAACAACCACCCCATACCCAGTATCCACCTGGTTTCC
>JBNAVN010000073.1:0-9830 GCA_049700315.1 bacterium | reverse complement strand
GCATAACCAGGGGTGAAGTAATAGCCCAATTTATAAGGATTTGCCGGGTCTTGAATATTCCATATCTCAAGACCACCCTGTCCATCAGCAATATAGAGTCTTGTATTTGCCCCATCGTAAAAAAGATTCCAGACAACCCCCCGGGTGTGAATTTTTTCAGAGACCTTTTGTGGATTTGAAGGATTTGAGACATCAAGGATATAGACACCACCGCCAGAGCCACAGAAGACAAGACTTCTTGCCTGGTCATAAGCAACTGCATAAGAAGGACCAAAGGGCCAATTCCCGACAAACCTTGTATTTAAGGAATCAAACCCGGCTTTTGACCCTTCACCTTTTATGAACCCCGAATAGAAGGGCTCTAACCCGCCTATCCTTTCCCCTTTTGCAAAAAGCACAGATGGCAGGATGATGGCAAATGCCATCACCAATTTCATTGAGCGATTTTTTAATGAAACCATTTTAACCTCCTATAAGGTTTTTATACCTGCATACTGCAGGTAACTATGCGGATTTGAACCGCATGGTAATTTAACCATTTCTTGTCTATTTGGTCTTTCTTGTTTCATGTTACCTCCCCGGCTTCTTTAATTTCTCCTTGTTCCTTTGTCTTTCAGTCTCATTTTGCAAGGCTACCCGAAGCTAAACCCAACGGGTCAGGAAAGCCCTGCCCTACATCTTTTTCAAAGTTTTTTGGGGTAATCATTCTTATTACCTCTTCTGTGCTTTCAGTCATCACTAAGTATTCAATAATATTCTTAAGCTCCCGAACATTTCCAGGCCAGTTGTGCCTTTGAAAATTATCAAGCAGGTCCCGGGATAATAGATGGTGTTTCTTCTTGAGCGGGTCAAAGATGTCCATAAAATATTTAGCAAGTAAAGGTATATCTTCTTTCCTTTCTCTCAATGGGGGCATTTCAATGACAAAGAGCTTTAACCGAAAATATAAATCTTCCCGGAATTTCCCATTTTTAATCAATTCTTCAATGTTCTGATTTGTAGAGGCAATGATTCTTGTATCAACCTTTACAGGTCTTGTTCCACCAAGCCTATAAAATTCTTCAGTCTCAAGAAATCTTAATAGTTTAGATTGTAGCATTAATGGTAAATCCCCAATCTCATCAAGAAAGAGAGTTCCCTGATGGGCAAGTTCAACTTTGCCCAATTTTCTCTGCTTTGCATCGGTGAATGCCCCTTTTTCATAGCCAAACAACTCTGATTCAAAAAGATTATCAGGAATAGAAGGGCAGTCTATCGCCAGAAATGGATAATTCTTACACGGACTATAAAAGTGTATCATCCTTGCACAGACTTCTTTACCACTACCGGTTTCACCGGTGATTAAAACATTCGCCCTGGATTCTTTACCTGCTTTTTCAATTTTCTTCTTTAGCGCAATCATTGCCGGAGATTCTCCAATCAATTCATAACCCAACTTCTGTTCAGACATTGATTCAGTGACTGCTCTTAAATGGCTCAATTGCTGACGCTCTTTTGCAATTTTTATATAACCTTCTATCTTAATCTTTAATTCTTCAGGCGCTATCCCTTTTACAAGATAGTCATCAGCACCAGATTTTATTGCCTGAACCGCAGTCTCAATTGAACCATACCCGGTTAAGACAACAATAAATGTATCGGGCGATATTTCTTTTGCCTCTTTTATAAGAAATATGCCATCTTCAAGATTAGGAAAATATAGGTCGCAGACAAGTAAATCAATTGCGTATTCCTTTAAGATTTTTATCGCCTGCTCTTTATTTAGTGCGGTCTCAGGATTATATCCTTTAAGGACTAAGGCAAGACCCTCAAGGACACTCTTTTCATCATCAGCAATGAGGATTTGTGGCATAAAAATTATTCCAAGATACATCAGGGGGATACCCCCTGAAACCCCCGTAATTGCTCTGCCTGAAGTTGTGCACCACCTTTAGGATACTGCCAAGTCCTGATGGAAATTGTGCCTTTATTTTTTCTATAATGAAAGTTTCCTTATCTGCAGTATAGGAATTATTGAAATTCCTATACTGCCAGATAATAGGCACTGTTTTTAAATTTGCAAGATACATCAGGGGATGCCCCCTGAAACCCCCGTAATCGCCTTTGCCTTTAAGTTGTGCACTACCTTTAGCATACCGCCAAGTCCTGATGTATCTTGTCCAATCTTTTCTATAATGAAAAATTTCATTATTTTCGTATAGGAATTTTTCAAATTCCTATACAACAAAACAGGACAGGTGTCCCCTCTGAAGTTAGATGCTACACTAAAAGAATTAGCAGGCATTTTTAATCCTCCACCGGTAAAGTAAGCACAAATTTTACCCCAATACCAGGATTGTTTTCAATTTTAATTTCACCATTGTGGACTTCAACAATCTCTTTGACAAAAGAAAGACCAAGACCGAGCCCTTTCTTTTTTGTCGTTACAAATGGCTCATAAATGTCGGTCAGGATATGTTCAGGGATACCACCGGATTTATCAGAAATCTCTATATGCACCATAAATGGTGCGACTACACTCTTTTTAGAAGGGCGCGAAGGGCTGGTATCGGGACTAAAAGTCCCTTCTGCAATCTCTTTATATGTTCTTATTGTAATCAGGCACCTTTCCTTTTTTGCTTCATAGGAATTATGAAAGAGATTCAAAAAAACACGGCGCCATTGTGCCGGGTCAATTTTTAAAATCCCTGCATTCCCTGGTTTGAAAATAATCTCACAGGGATATGTTCTTTTAAATTCCTGGATTACCTCACTTATTAGTTTATCAATTTCTACAACTTCCAATTTTGACTCATAGATTCTGCCATGCTCGGCAATCCGGTCAATTATCTCGCCGAGTCTCTTTATACCATTGAGAATCTCATTAAGATATTTCCTATGGGAACTATCTTTGGGAAATGCATCTTTTAATTCATAGGCAAGAAGGGATATACCATATACCGGATTTCGCAAATCGTGAACCATATGTGCGGCAAATTTGCCGATTGCCGATAGTTTAGCGGATTTTACCCTTTCTTGGGTCAAAGACTTCAATCTACTGCCCAACTGGTTTATATTCTGGGCGATAAATCTGAACTCATTTGGAAAACGGACCGAAATCTCTTTCTCAAAATCGCCTCGGGCAATCTCATCAGTCCTTTTCAATATAATACTCGTCTTATTCTTTAAATATAATCCAGTTATAATAAATACCAAACAGACAGAAATCGCAAATATTGTTGTTAATGATAACCCCTTTCCAAGACCAGTATCTATTCCCTCAAGCATACCAGTATAATCAATTCCTACAATAAGACCAAGAGTCTTTATGGATTTAAAGATTTCAGGAATTGTATCAAGGGTAAAATTTTTTACCCGATAAGTTTTATTCTTTATCTTATAATCTCCATTTAGGTTCTCTCTTTTAATTCTTCTCAATTCATCGCTGGATAGGTCTATTGCGCTATTTAATAGAAGTGCATCAGAACTATCAAAGATTGAGATAAAAGAACCTGATGAAAGGTTTGAATTTTTTATTGAGTTTGTGAAAATTTTATAGAGGCTTATATCCGTTAGGAGAAGGTTATTGTTGTTTAATACGAAAATTGTCCTCTGTGCATAACCCCCGGGTATTGGAATCAATTCCCAGGAAATTGGAAGGGTATCATTCTCTTTATTGATAAAGGTCAGGTCAATGGGTGGCAATTCCCTGAACTCTTCACAGGATTTTGGTGAAAGAAAGGTCTGGTCTGGATTAGAAACGAATGAGAAGAGGCTTCTGCCCAGAGAGTCAAGGAGGTTGACTCTGTAAAACCTGCATTCACGGTCAAAGAAGAATGAGCCAATCTCTTCTTTATTAAAATGGCTCTTATTGAATAGCACTCTTTTTGCAAAGTATAGATTTTCTCTGCACGACCTGCACTCATTGGAAAAAGAATGGATAAATGCCTCAACATATTCAGATAATCTCTGGTCAATGCTCTTCTGCAGGTTCTGCACAGTGATATTATGAATCACAAGTTGGATGAGTACTACCGGAATTACAATCACAAAGATAAGTAATAGAAGAAAGAAATTGGTAAACGAGCCGAACCGATTATTCATTAGTTATATAAATATAGGGAGTGAGCAATAATAAGGGGTCAATCCCTTTAAATCTCTTATCTGCAAGGAACATTGGATAACTCCAGTAGAGAAATACAAACGGTGGATTTTTTAGGACGAGCGAATCCATACCCACAAGTAAGGAACGGTCAGGAAATGTTTTGAACAAATCCCATAGAGAATCAAAGACCTCTGATTTGAAATCAACCCAGGGTGCCTCTTGGGTAGAATATATGCTCAATTGGGTTTCAGGTATTGAATCAGGGAATAGAATTGATACAAGCCCAAAGTCCCATTCTGGATTTCCCCTAAGAACCGCAACCCTTGAGGCACAGACCAATTCACTCTCAATACCAATAGCATACAATTGCCTTTGCAGGATTTGAGCCATTGCCTTAGAAAATGGAGCTGGATAATACTGGAATTTCAAGTTTTTTAATCTTTTTTCATGACCTGCCTTTTTTATGAGTTCCACTGCCTTTTTTGGATTGTATTCATATCTAAAATCATCCAGTGGATAAAGGGTTGGACCATCAGCAATCTTTATGCCCGGCATAATCAAAAATTTCTTTAATTCCTCGCGATTTATGCTGTAATTTAATGCCCTTCTCATCACTGGATTTCTGAAGATGAAATTTTCTCTTGAATTGAATAATAAGACTGTGAGTGATGGAAAAGGGCACTGGATAATCTGGAATCTCTGAGCAAACTCTTTTTTGAGCCCAATCTTCCCATATTCTTTTGTAAAGAATGATTCAGCAACATCCATAGTTAATGGAGAAAGGTCAACAACTCCAGTAAATAGGGCATTTATCCCCTGATTTACATCAGGAAAAAAGATAATAACAATCTTATCAAGGTATGGCAATTTCTGACCCCACCTATCCCTTACCCAGAATCTCTTATTTTTTATTAAGACAAGTTCCTTCTCATTCCAGGATTCAAAGGCAAAAGGACCCGAACCAACTGGATGGAAACTGAAATTATCACCATACTCTTCTCGTGCTTCAAAAGGCACAATATAGAGCATCCCCTTGTTGAGTTTATTTAAAAAGTTCTTATCCGGTTGGTTGAGAACAAACTTCACACGAAATGAATCAAGAATGATTATATCCTGAATATTATTGACCGGTTCTAAAGTGCTCCAGTTATTCTTTATCAGATCATAGGTGTATTTGACATCATAGGCATTTACCAGACGATTGCCTTGTGCAAAACAGGGGTCATAGTGAAAATAACAATCTTTTCTGAGCACAAACTCCCATTCCTTATAATCAGGTGTAGGGGTTAGTTTCTGAGTAATATCCATCTCCTGTTCTTCCTGGTTGTATAATGGAGAATAGACCATTCTGATAAGCTTCATTGCACCGGCACAACCCCAGTCTTTACTCGGGTCAAGTCCAACAAGACCACTTGCCCAGGCAATTCTTATACTCCCACCGGGTATTGGTTTTTCTTCCTTTATTTGACATCCAAAAATAATAATACATAGCGAAACTATTAACAAAAATTCAAGAAATTTCTTCATAGTATTTATCCCAGAATATTTTATACAATTATTACTACTCTGTCAATAGTTATGAAAGCAAGTGTTAGCCACCATTATTTATACTATTTTCAACAAGATACATCAGGGGGATACCCCCTGAAACCCCCATTTGCCCTCACCTTATCCGCCATGATAAGTGGCGGACTCGTCCTTCAATGAAGAGGAAATTTATTTTTACCTGATGTATCTTGTTATTCTTTATTTTTTATTATAGTGAAAAATTTCATTATTAAGCCTAAAACGGGTTTACACCATTTTTATGAACAGAAAATTTTGACATCCTGTTTTTTTGTCGTTGCAAGACAAACCACCACACTGATTGGCGGATGCCGAAGCACTCTCTTTTTCCCTTAAAACCTGGGGTTTGTTTAGAATTTAAATATTAGAATTTCGGATTTAATAAATTTGTGCCTGTTCTCTTAATGCCTGATAGAGTCTTTTGTTTTCTTTCTTCAATTTCTTCTCAACATTCTGCAGACATTTTACAAGAATATCAAAGGTGAGTTCATTCTGGAGCACAATTGTGAGATTCTCTTTTGCTGATTGTATTACGGATGTTTTCTCCCCCGGGACTATATCCTTTATAATTTCCCATCCACCATTTGCAACAATCACCTTTGCCATCAACCGTTTCATTTCTTCCCTTAATAACTGCCAGAGTTCTTTTCCCTGGATATGGGAAATCATTCTACCCATTGCCAAAGATACAGAAAGTATTGCATTCATTCCGAGATTGCCTTTTCTCTGCATTACTTCAATTATTTCATCCGGATTGGCATTCCTTGCAAGTTTACCCCTTGCAATTGCAGTTTCCTTTTCAAGGTTGAGTAAGATTTTATCTATCGCTGATATTGACCTGAATTCAGAGACCTTTTTACCAATGAATTGTGGGGCAATGATGGCCAAAATATTATTAACCGCATTCAAACATCCTTTGCCCTCATAGCGCTGGACCATATGCCAGAGTCCAGTTAATGCATTATCATTCTTTTCAAGTATGTCACTCTCTTTAATCCCTTTTTTGAATCTGAATGTTTTATCAGGTTGTGGTGTGAATAAATCGGGATATTTATCGGTTAATAAAGATTTCTCAATCGTGCTGTCTATGAGGTGTATTGCCTCACCGGTTCCGGCTGATGTGCCAAGCGGTGTTGAACCGGTCATCTTCAATATCTTTTTGTATTCTTCACTACCAGGAATGCCAGCATAAATATTGACGCCGACACTTGGAATACCTGCATTTGTTGGTTCTTCATAAGCAATTATATCGGTAATAACAAGATTATTTAAGAAGTTTCTTACATCAGCATATTCTTTTTCTTCAAATTTCTTTTCCTGTGCACTCTGGAGTTCTTTCATTATCTTCGTGATTGAACCGTATTTAAAGAGCCTTTCTGTATTTGCACCACCACCTGCCTTTAATCCCATTGTATTTGCAGAAAGGGCAATCTGTGCCTCCATATCATCATTGGGTGATTTTGAACGGTGGGAAACGAGCAAGTCCATTCCTTTTCCTAACGCAACAAGCATTGCGATTAATGTCTCAGATAGGGTACCAATTTGATTTGCCTTTATAAGTGCCGTATTCATAAGCCCATCGTCAGCACATTTTTCAATCGTTGAATCTTTGGTAGTTACAATATCATCACCAATTATAAACAAGTGGTCACCAAGTTCTTTCATTAATAGTCTCCAGCCTTCATAATCATCTTCAGCAAACGCATCTTCAAGTGAGAAGATTGGATGTTCTTCCACTGCTTTTTTATACAATTCAATCAACTGGTCACGAGACATCACAACCTTTTCCTCGCTACGCCAGAAATAATACATTCCAATTGCATCAGGCTGGTTAAATTCTTCTCTGTATGCATTGCTCAACTCACTCAATGCCGGGTCAAATGCTAAGGCAACATCTTCACCGGGTTTATATCCAATATCCTTTATCGCCTGTATCGCCATTCGCCATAAACGCTGTTCGGGCACAATATCACCTGGTTCTTTTGCAATGTAAGGTGCAAGACCTCCTTCTAATCCTATTCCCATCACCCTTGCACCTTCGCTCTTCTCAATGATCTCTTTCAATCGTGTCTGGAGTGCAACAGTAATCATCTGCGCTTCTTCATAATTTTTTGCACACAAAGGTAAGAACATCATCTCCTGCATGCTGATATTACTCTCTGGATATTCTTTTTCAGTATGCCTGCCGCCCATACCACAGTTGCGAAATTGCCAGGGTGCAGATATGACCTCGCCATCTTTCAATTTTATGCTCTGAATTCTCTTTTTCATCATCATCTGTTTTACTTCCTTTGCTTTTGCAAGCCATCCCACCGTCTTTACTTCAATCTTCTCTGCCTTTAATTTTGCCTTTGCTTCCCGTTCTTTAAATTCACGATATTTCCCTGGGTCAGCAAGTAAAAAGTCAAGTAACCCAACAAGCCCAATGCCCAGGCAAAGCCTGCCGATATAAGTGAGAATTATATGTTCTCCGATGAGCCCCACCGCAAGCAGAACTACTGCGATAGGCAACATAACAAGTGCCATATTACCGCTTATTTCAGGACCTGCAGCAGCAACACTGAGGTTGAATGGTGCTTCAGGATAATATGTCAGCCCTTCTTTCTTTACACCGGTGAATTTTCCATACGGGATTTTAATGAACATTTCTATGTGCCAGAATAATTTTGCAAATCCCCCACTCTTATATTTTTTCTGTGCATCTGGTAAAATATTTTCGTTCAAGGCATTGAGTTTTACTGCCCTGAGATAATGTCCCATCTCATGGATGGCAATACCAGTATGAAAACTGATATACCAGAAGATCGCTGAAATTATTGTATCAAAACTTGTAAAGACAAACCCTAATACCTCCTTTCCCTGTAATCCTTTTGGAATACACAAAACAGATGATATAAATGCAACATGGAATGAAACAAGGATATGGTTGGCAATGACCCAACCAGAATGCAACCTTTGTTTAAGGTAATCAATTATTATCTTCATACCATCATTATATCAAATATTTATTTGATGTCAATGATTTCTTTCTTCTCTTATACCAAACCAAAACCGATTAGAATGATTCTTGGCAGTTGATTTGCATATAATTATTGAATATAATCAATGTGTGAAGACAGGGAAAGTTTTTGGCGCACTTGGTGTTTTGATTTTTTTGACAATTATTTTTTTGATTTCATTTATATTTGTGAAGAATTTCTATTTTGTTATGGGTGATCCTAAGGTAGTCAGAGATGTTATACAAAAGTACGGAATAATGTCATACATTGTGTACTTTTTGCTGTATATTTTCCAGATTTTTTTTGCCCCCATTCCAGGCCAGGTTCTCAATATTGCCTCAGGAATGCTATTCGGACCTTTGAAAGGATTTTTTATTTCCTGGTTTGCAGCAGTCATCGGTGGATTCCTTGCAATGCTTGTATCACGGTTTTTCGGAAAAAGAATCATTAATTTATTTCTTGAAGAAAGGGTAGAAAGTTTTATATTGGATATTACAAAAAAAGGTCTGCCTTTGATATTATTTTTAGCAATATTTCCTAACCCTATAGGTGATGGACTATTTTATATCGCAGGATTGACCAGTATACCTTTGAGAATTTTAATAGTATTGATTGCCATATGTAGAATCCCGGGAATTCTTATTTATGTCGTTGCAGGCGATAAGATTATGGCAATGGGTTCAAAGGGCTGGGTCATTGGAGGAATTGGATTTTTAATTGCCCTTGTGCTTTATTTTACATTACGCAAAAAAACAGAAAGGATATTTGAGAAATATATTAAAAAATTCAAGCCATAATTTACAAAACATAATCAAACCATTGAATTAAGTCCATTAAAAGAAATATAGCCAAAATGATAATTGACAAAGGGATTTGAATTATTGATTTTAGATTGGAGATTTAAAAGAGTTTATAAAAATGATTGTTTTTCAAATATTTTTGTAGCACAGGATTATATAAATTTGGGTATTGAAACTTGTGATATGTTTAGTATAATTGGGAGGATTGGAGATAGGAGTAAACAATGTTAGGGAATATTTATCTGTTTGGATTTGTAATAATCCGTTTGAATCAATTTTTGTTAAAAACAAAAAGGGAGTAAATTATGATAAACTTTTTAAAAACCAGAGAAACTAAAGAAACCAGAAAGACCAGAATGCTTAACCATAAAACCATAACAA
>JBNAVN010000072.1:0-9874 GCA_049700315.1 bacterium | reverse complement strand
TTCACATGCGGCTTGGTTCGCTCAAACTTTGCCTTTGCCATAAAAAATCCTCCTTAAAATATTCTCCTTTCTTTAATTTTGCATCCCGCACCAGCCTGGAGCCGGAATCGAACCGGCGACCTCCTCCTTACCAAGGAGGTGCTCTAACCGACTGAGCTATCCAGGCACCATTTCTGGATGCTTTTTATTGGTAACAGTTTAGTTCTTCCCAAAAACAATATTTTTCATCTCTTAAAAGAGAAAGAAAAAAATATTTGTAGCGTCCAACTTCAGTTGGACGATGTTTTCTATTCGTCCAGTTAAAACTGGACGCTACATTTTTGGAAAAACTTAACTTTTACTTTTATTTTCTAAAAAATACAGATTTTAATTATATTCAAAAATAAGATTCTGTCAATAGTGATGTGCAAACTTCACCAGCCCTTGACTTTTTTATATAATCTAATATAATACTTGCGATAACAATTGATATTTGAATAAAGTCAGATTTTGTGCGGAGTGGTCTTGTGAATTTGATTACCCATCCTTGCGGGAGTAGCTCAATGGTAGAGTCACGGCCTTCCAAGCCGTTGGTTGCGGGTTCGAATCCCGTCTCCCGCTTGTTAGGGAACAGACAATATCAAAAGGAGATTTTATGAAAAACTTTTTTCTGTTGGGATTGTTATCTGTTATTTTTTGCGGAGGTGGAAAAGAACAGAGAGCTACCCTCCAAAAGAACCAGGGGGAGAGTGTCTCTGCTACAAAATCGGTATTGATTGTGATTGCTCCTTCTGCTTTCCGGGATGAAGAATTTAAAGAACCTTATGATCAACTTACGAAATCCAATGTTAAGGTTGTGATTGCTTCAACTGATACACTCCCCGCAAAGGGAATGCTTGGTATGGTTGTAAAACCTCAGATGCTTCTGTCTCAGGTTGATCCCGATAAATTTGATGCCCTGATAATTGTTGGCGGCACAGGGTGTGAGGTTTTATGGGATAATGAGTTGTTACACAAGATAGTGCAAAATTTTGATGAGCAACACAAGACAATTGGTGCGATTTGCATTGCTCCAGTTGTGCTCGCACATGCTGGAGTTTTGAAAAATAAAAAGGCAACCGTGTATCCAGGTGTTGCTGGCGAGCTTACACCATATTGCGCTGAATACACTGCGAAAGATATTGAAATCAGCGGAAATATCATTACTGGTACTGGTCCTCAGGCAGCAAAGGATTTTGCCCGTGCAATTTCTGAGGCCCTGTTAAAGTGAAGGCAGTCTTGCAAAGAGTGAAGAGTGCACAGGTAAGGATTGAAGAAAGAGTTGTTTCTGATATTGGAAAAGGATTATTAATTCTATTAGGAGTTAAAAAAGGGGATGATGAGAATAAGGTGAAGGATCTTGCTGAAACCTGCATAAATTTGAGAATTTTTGAGGATACAAGTGGAAAATTTAATCTTTCTCTTAAAGATATAAATGGTGAGGCACTTGTAGTATCGCAGTTCACCCTGCTTGCCGATACAAGTCGTGGACGCAGACCTTCATTTGCAAATGCTGAAGAGCCAGAAAAAGCAAGGAAACTATATGAGTTTTTTGTTGAGACACTTAAGGTTCTTGGTATTTCAACCAAATCAGGCATATTTGGTGAACGAATGCTTGTTAGTTTAGAAAACAACGGTCCGGTTACGATAATCTTAGAGAACTGATGGTATTACAGATTTTTGCTTTGGTCCGTGTTTTCTTTGCGCACTGCTCGCTACTTTTTGCCAAAGAGAGGTTATTATGTATAGTATGACTGGCATAGGCCGTGCTAACGGTGAGATTAAGAATCCGCCGATCAGGTTTGATGTAGAAATAAGATCTTATAACCATCGTTTTCTTGATATTTCTTTGAAACTGCCAAATTCCTTTAGCCCGTTTGAGGAAGAGGTAAAGAAGATCTTACAGGAAAATATCTGTCGTGGGCATATTGTGGTGGTTGTTCAGCAGGATAGAGAAATCTTGGGAAATAGATTTGAGGTTGATAAAGAACTGCTTGATGCATATCTTACGGTTGCTCGGGAAATCAAGAAGAAGTACAGGGTTACTGGTTCTGTAAACATAAATGCACTGCTTGCAATCCCGGGTTTGATACAGATAAGTCAAAATCAGACTGATACAAAATTGATTTTCAAGAATTTCAAGCCGATTTTTAACCGGGCACTTGAAGAGTTGTTGAAGGCAAAAAAACAGGAAGGTGAACACACAAAAAGAGAAATTGACACCTTGCTTGATACGATTGATAGGGAAACAGAAAAGATCAAGAAACTGATTCCGGAAAGGAACGAATACTACAGAAAACATCTGGATGAATTAGTAAGAGATGTTACTCATAATAATATAGACCAATCAAGATTGTATCAGGAGATGCTTTATATTGCTGACAGAACAGATGTTTCAGAGGAATATGCTCGCTTATCCGGGCATATAAAGTTGTTCAAGGAAGTACTGGAGAATGATAAATATCCTGGTAGGCGTTTGAATTTTTTACTACAGGAAATGCAGAGAGAGGCAAATACCCTGAGTGTCAAGGCAAATTACCTGAAGATCAGTGAATCGGTCGTGAATATTAAGGAAGCAGTGGAGAAAATAAGGGAACAGGTACAGAACATTGAATAAAAGGGCAAAACTGATCGTTATCTCTGGACCTTCGGGTGTCGGGAAAACAACCATCTGTAACGAAATAATTTCCCGGTGCAAAGGCATTGTCTATTCAATATCCGCAACTTCGCGTCCCAGAAGAAAAGGTGAAAAGAATGGAAAAGAGTATTTTTTTCTAACTGAGCAAGAATTCAAACACTGGATTGAAGAAGGTAGGTTTGCTGAATATGCGATTGTGCACGGCAACTATTATGGGACTCCAAAAATTTTTTTGGAAGAAAATCTTGATAAAGGAATCAGCGTTCTAATGGATATTGATGTTCAGGGTGCCAAAAAATTGATGCCGTTATACCCGGATGGAATTTATATATTTGTTATGCCTCCGGATTTTGACGAACTGAAAAACAGATTGTTAAAGAGAAATACTGACGAAAAAAAGGTGATTGAAAATCGTCTAACAACCGCAAGGAAAGAGCTTGAGTACGCCAATGATTACAAATATATTGTAAAAAATATTGATCTTGAGAAAACAATTACTGAGATTTTGACAATCATTGATAATGAAACAAATAAATGATTTTATTGCAATTGTCTGAATTGAATGCCAAAAAAGACTAAAGAATCGGTAAAGGACGAGGTCATATTTTTGGGCACTGGTGGTGCCCGTTTTGTTATTGCCAGACAACTAAGGGCAACAGGTGGTATTTTCTTCAAACTTGGAGGTAAGAATATCCTTGTTGACCCTGGGCCTGAATCATACTACAGATTTCTTAGCTACTTACCCAGGTTGAATCCGGAGAAGATTGATGCGATAATCTTGACGCATAAGCATATAGATCACTCAGCCGATGTAAATGTGTATCTTGATGTCCTGACACAGGGTGGTTTTAAGAAAAATGGACTCCTGGTTGCTCCGGCCGATGCATTTGGTAAGGGGGGTGTTGTTTTTGATTACCTGCTGGAGTTTTTGAACGAAGTAAAAATAATAAGAACAGGTACCGAACTGATTCTCAATGGTTTGAAGATTTTATTTCCGATAAGACACAATCATAGGGTTGATACCTATGGTATCAAAATTAGTTATAATAATTATTCAATCGCCTATATTGTTGATACAAAATTTTTTCCAGAGTTGATAAATGCGTATCAGTCTGATATAATTATACTGAGCCTTCTAAAGCTGGAATCTTCAGAAGTGGACCATCTCTCAGTCCAGGATTGTGAGGAGATAATTTCAGGGATAAAGCCAAAAGTTGCAATCATTACTCATTTCGGTATGACCATAATTCGTAGGGGACCCTGGAATATTGCAAGGCAATTGAGAGAAAAAACAGGCATTACTGTCCTTGCTGCAGAAGACGGCAAACATTATGAGATAGAAAAATTGTTATCTTATGCTTAATTAGATTTAACCACCTTGGCACAAGAAATATTACTACCAATTTGTGCCATTATTATATATGCCCCGGCCGGTAGTGTGTTATTGTACCTATCCTCAAAGTGCCAGATTACTTTATAATGCTGTGAAACGATTTTCTCTGACAAAAAGGTTTTCACATTCCTGCCCATACAGTCATAGGCAATAAGACTCACATAGTTCGGTGTGTTGATATTCAGATTGATGACGACCTGATTATTAGATGGATTTCCTGATATTGTGATTGGCGAACGAGCAAGTTCATTTTTATTGGTTTCAGCAATTTGCAAATGATGTCCGGTTGGTTTCAACCAGGGATCTGCAAGCAGGGTCATTCCATAGTGCCAGCATAGTTCATCAAATGTGACGCCATCTGAAGTAATATAGGTAAACCATTCCTTAAATCCTTGCCCAAGGGTCTTTTGCTGGGATAATGGATGATAGAAGTAGTAGAATTCAAGCATACTGCCGGTTTTGGTTGAACCAACAGCACCGAGTCCATAACTCTGGTTAAAGACTGCCCTGCCACCACCATATCCACTTTCTGTATACCTTGCAAATGAACAGGCAAAATGATTGTAGAAATTTGCAGGTGGATTTTGACTTGTGTATTCGCTTGCATAATAATAATCATAAGAACTGCCGTTGTTATATGTGAATTGATGTAAACTGGGTGAGGAATGGGCAAATAGTGCAACCCATGCCTGTGGAGTATTCAATTTTGTTCTATAGATAGATGCCCTTGTCGTTTCTGCATTCCAGTAGTTCATTGTATCAGAGTATAACACCGATAATTCATATGCCCATTGAGAAGCCCAGGGAATCCAATCATCATCGCAAAAGAAAAGTGCCCTGCGCTGTAGAGCAAGTGTATCATAGCGATATGCATTGTCCTTGCGAAAGTAATTTTTCAACAGGACAGTATCAGTGCCAATGCCGGTTGGTGTGAGTCTTCCGATATAGATCTCAGGATTGATATTGCCGGTATGGCCATCATACTTTCCGTTACCGGTGTTCATTGTATCAAGCCAGGTGCCATTCAAATCCATATAAAATAAATCTATGGGAAACTGGGCATATCCATATTGACCGAAATCATTGGCGATTTCAAACCAGGCAACAGGCAGATTGCCGATGAAAAGGGCACCTTCTATATTATTATTATTGTAGAGACTTTGTAGAAATGTTCTTAAGGTTTCAGGTGTGCCACCGGAAATTTGATAACTCAAAACTGTATAATTTTCTGATTGGAGATTATTGATGAGTTGATCAATTTCGTTTGTGAGTGCACCTGCAATGCTTTGCTGGGTCAATATGGCGACTGTTCCTGCTCTCCCATTGCCATACGCAGTCTTATCAAGCACTGAAATAAAATCTGTGCAAGGATTTTGTGCAATCCATTCTTCATAAGTTCCGGGTCTTGTTCCTTCAGGACCAACCCATCTTAATAACGTGATATTGCTATAGTCAGTACCCATCAATAATGAAACCAAAAATAAAAATGTTGATATTTTCTTCATTGTTTCTCCCTGATCCGTGTGTCCTAATATCGGGGCGGAGGGATTTGAACCCACGACCCCTTGGTCCCAAACCAAGTGCGCTAAGCCGCTGCGCTACGCCCCGCACAAACCGTTAAAAGGTTTACTACCCTTTTCGTGGAAGATTATATATATCCATACAGGAAAGTCAATATATGACAAATGTGCTTTTTACCCCTTGACATTTCACAGTTCTGAATTATAATATAATGTAACAGAAAGCAAGGGCAATATAAGAGGCTCAAGTCTTAAGAGTAAAAAATTAAGTTCTGAATGAGAATGATCAGTATTAATCATTGGCAAGGGATTATGATGTTTGTGAAGTCAAGCTTGGGTATTGACTATTTTCATTATATATGTAAAATATTGTGCTTATAAAATAATAAAGCAGGGCACAGAAAATTCAAAAGAAATGACTTATGTCATTCTGGTTTTGTGTTCTGGAACCAAAGAGAGGAGGTGAAACAAAAAGAAAAAAATAAATGGGGTTAACAAGATGAATATATTGGAAAAAGAGTAAAGGAGGTAAAATGGCGTTTATTTTGATTATTGCCCTTCTGGGCAGTGTTGACCCGTATCTGGTTTCTCACCAGTCCGGGACATTCACACCACCGTATCTGCAGGAGTATGATTATGTTTCTATTGCCGGGTATTATTTTAACCCGAAAGAGAAACTCCCAGAAATTCCTGCAGAACTTGCTGGTGCATCAGATTACTACCTGATTCATTTGAGAGGGCCTGTGTATGATGAAATGAAGCAGACCATAGAATCTTATGGTGTCAAACTCATTCAATATATACCTTTTAACGGATTCATTGCGAAAATGGATGCGAATAAAAAGGCAGTTATTGAGAATTTACCATTTGTTAACTGGATCGGTAATTATGAACCCGCCTACAAAATAAGTACACTTTTCAAGGAGTTGCCTGACGAAGACGAATGGCTGGTGATTTTGTTTTATGATGAGAATATCTATTCTGTAAAAAATCGGGTGGCAAAACTCGGTTGCGAAATCCTTGAAGTTTCAGTGACTGAATTCAACAAGATTCTAAAAATAAGATCAGACCGCTCTCACCTTGCAGAGATTGCTCAGATACCTGAGGTGATGTATATTGAGCCATATCTACAACCAGTTGCATACAATCAGTCAGCACAATGGGTTACCCAGACCTGGAGACAGATAGATAGAAAGATTTGGCGTAAAAATATCCAGGGTCAGGGGCAGGTTGTGAGCACTGCTGACACAGGTATATTGACAAGCCATGATATGTTTAGAGACCCGGCGGTGAATATCACAACCTTTGGCAATTATCCAACCCATAGAAAAATAATTGCTTACATATTGCCAACTGGTTCAGGAGCAGCATTTGGTGATAATGCAAGTGGTCAATGGCACGGCACACATACAGCAGGCACTATCTGCGGTGATGATTCCTATGTAAGTGGAATAAGTGCTAATGATGGAATGCCTTTAAAGGCAAAGATGTTCTTTATGGATATTGGAACAGCTACTGGTAGTCTTTCTGTTCCTTCAGATCTGACCAATCTTTACAATGTTCCTTATGCTGGTAACGCAGGTGGTGCAGCAAGAGTTTCTTCCCATTCCTGGGGTTCAACGAGTGGTGCTGGTTCTTATACATCTTATTGTGTTAACACCGACCAGTTTATGTGGAATAATCGTGATTTTCTCATTCTATATGCTGCAGGCAATAGTGGACCAGGTTCAGGAACGGTCTATCCACCGGGCACATCAAAGAACATTCTTACACTTGGTGCCACAATGAATAGCACTGCAGCAACAATTATGGCAGATTTCTCGAGCCGGGGCCCAACTCAGGATAACCGTATAAAACCCACAGTTACTGCACCTGGCTATTTCCTTTATTCATCAGTTGGCGCAGAAAACAATACCTATCTGGGTATGGCTGGAACAAGTATGGCAACGCCGTGTGCAGCAGGCAATGCTGCATTGGTAAGGCAGTATTTTGCCAAAGGCTTTTATCCAACTGGTGATTCTAATGCTGCGAACCAGTGGAGTTTTATCCCTGCATCTTTGGTAAAGGCAATCATTATCAATGGCGCGCATCCATCAATCACGGGTTCGACAATTCCTGATAATAATACGGGTTGGGGCAGGGTTTGTCTGGATGATGCATTGTATTTCAGTGGTGATGTGAGAAAACTCTGGGTCACTTATGACAGTGTTTCAACCGGACAGTATGATGAATTTACAGTATCAGTGAATGACCAGTCTGAGCCATTGAAAATAACCGTTGTCTGGACCGATTATCCTGCAACTGCAGGGGCTAATCCAACTATTCTGAATAACCTTGACCTTCAGGTGACGAGTCCCAATGCTACAGTCTATCTTGGCAATGTCTACAGTGGTGGTCAATCCACACCCGGAGGCACTGCAGACAACCGCAATGTTGAAGAAAATGTGCGCCGGAATGTGCCTGAAATGGGTAACTGGGTGATTCGGGTGACTGGGACAAATGTGCCATCTGGTTCAAGGCAACCCTATGCAGTGGTCGTAAGTGGTGGGCTTGGTCCAACCTCAAGTGCGGTCTTGCACATCAAAGGACAGAGAATTTATGACCCTGTGCCCGGTAATCTTAATGGTCGTTGCGATGCTGGTGAGACTGTATATCTGACTGATACACTCAGGAATTTGTCAGGTGTTGCTGTTTCTGGTTGCACTGGTGTGCTCAGAGAGTCAAGTCCATATATCACATTGATTGATTCCATAGGAACCTTTGGCAATGTTCCTATTGGCGGAACAGCACACAATAATGCAGACCAGTTCAGTTTCTCAGTTTCTGGATCAACGCCTGCAGGAACATTCGTTGATATGATATTACATCTTACTGGCAGTGGTGGATATACGCAAGACATTGGATTCAGCCTTGAAGTTGGTGTGAGTGAAGTTCATGTTATCTGGGGTCCAAAACAGGTTCAGATTGCACCGGGTGATACGCAATTCTTGTATGGTGCTGGGTACAATCCAAATAATGACAGGCTTTATGTCTGCAATGCTTATGAAAGACCGACCGGAATTCTCATCTACAGTTCTGACAGTAATGTAACATACTACGGTTATATTGCTGCACCAGATACCTATACTACAGATATAAAGTATTGTGCTTATGACAATACCTTCTGGGTTGCCGCAGACTTTGGTCAGGCGTGGCCCAATGGTAAGCGGGTTTGCAAAATTAATACAAGCGGAACTGTACTGCGTCAGTTCGCCAATCCAGCGAATGACTATCCAGTAGGTCTTGCCTGGCTAAATCCGCAGAGATTGTTGTATTTGTCTGACCGCAGAACAGCTCAGAATACATTCCCGCAATATATCTATCGTTCTGATACGCTTGGAAATGGTACCCAGTTTTCACTACCATTGCAGGGTAATGTAGGCGCCAGGTGTCTGGCAATTGAACCATACGGTCCTGATACTACATTATTGCTAACTTATACATGGTTTAATACGGCGGGCACAAATCTTGATTCGGTTGGTTTGTATGAACTCCGTAGAAGCGATCTTGCAGTGTTGAATCGCCTGATTTTACCAGGCTGGAATGTGCGCGGTGTTGAGTATGACCCAAGGGATGGCAATTACTGGCTCACAATTCCGCAAAACCCAGGACGTTCAATTGTTAAAATTCTCGGTTTCCGCGGAATCCCGGGAATTGGTATCAATGAGAATGGTGAACCAACACCATTGGAGAAGATAGCACTTTCGCCAGGCATGCCCACGCCATTCAGTTCCAGAGTGAAGTTCAGTTATTCACTGCCCGTAAGAATGAATGTTAAACTTGCAATCTATGATATCACAGGCAGGCTTGTGAAGACACTCGTTAGTGGAACTGAGGAGCCTGGTTCAAAGACTATATTCTGGGATGGAAGAGCTGAAGATAGGGATGTCTGCGCCAGTGGTGTGTATTTCTGTCATCTTGAAACTGAGCATGGTTCATTAGTGCAAAAACTCGTACTCACCAGATAATAGCGAGAACTGAAAGGGTAGAGGCACAGGTTTGGAGTCAAACCTGTGCCTCTATTTTTTATTGTGATTCAACTTTCAGCATTGTAACATTTCCTTTCATATGCAATGTAGTAAGGAATCAATTCCAAGTCGTAAAACTAAACAGACTGCGAAAACGTAAAACGATGGAACATATTTAAACAAGGGTAAAAAAGGGGTAATAAGGGTGAAAAGGGGTAAAGAAGGGGAATTTCAATTAGATTTCGGATTGCGAATTGCGGATTTAATCAGTAATGTAGGGCAAGGCTTTAGCCTTGCA
>JBNAVN010000071.1:0-10646 GCA_049700315.1 bacterium | reverse complement strand
ATCAAGGATTGTTGGACAGCGGGGGTTTTCAGGGGGTATCCCCCTGAATATCTTGGTATATTGACAAAACAAAAACTGTAAATATAATTTGGATACCAAGGCAATGTTATGAAAAGATTTCTCTACTTCTGTTGTCTGGTGAGTTTATGTCTTGCCCAGCATACTGGAGCAAGATACCTCATAATTACACACGACAACTATTACAATGCATTAAAACCACTTGCTGAATGGAAAACCCAGAAAGGTTATAAGACAAAAATTGTAAAACTCTCAGAAATTGGCAGTGACTCAACCCAGATTAGAACCTATATAGTAAATGTATACAGCACCTGGGATATCAAACCCGAATTTTTACTGCTGGTCGGAAATAAAAACCAGATACCATTTCCATATATGGGTAATACCGGTGGTCATGCTTATTATTCAGATAATTATTATACAAATGTCCAAGGTGATTTTAGAAATGAAATCATACCAGGCAGACTCTGGGTTTTTGATTCTCTACAGGTAAAGACTATTGTTGCAAAGATCTTAGGTTATGAAAAGAACCCCTATCTTGTTGACCCGTTTTGGTTCAAAAAAGGAACTACTATTGTAAATGTAGATGAATATCCTCCCTATTCAGATTCGGTTTACTGGGCTGATGCCCGATTTGCGCAGGAACTGATGAGAGATGCCGATTTTGTGCAGATTGATTCTTTTTCTGACAGCTACGGAGATTCAAGTATTGATGTGGTAAATGCAATCAATGAAGGTAGAACCTATATACTTTACCGGGGTGTAGGTTTCAGGAGATGGGATTTCCCTTTCTGGGATATATATTCAGAACAGATGAATAACACCTTTAAATTGCCAATAGTAATTTCAGCGATATGTGCAACGGTGGAAGATATTGGCTATGAATGGCTGAATGCTGGCACACCGCAGGTACCAAAAGGCACCGTCGGATTTTTTGGCACAACCACGGCAGATATGGCAGTAGCCGAATTACGCAGTGCATTAGCAAAAGGAACGATCCGGGCAATCTTCAGAGACAGTCTTGTCACCCTGGGCAGGGCAGCTGAGGCGGGTCGGCTTTACTACTATGATCTCTTTGGCAACACCCTTGAATATAATGGCTGGACATGTCTGGGTGACCCAGAAATGAATCTATGGACAACAACACCACGTGCGATAGATGTTTTACATACTGGTGCCTGGGTGACTGACACCTATGTTGTGCAAGTAAAATACGACGGACAACCAGTAGAAAGTGCTCTGGTCTGTGTTATGGCTATTAATGACTCAACAAAATATTATTATAAGAGAACGGATAGAAATGGAAAAGTCATTTTTGCCGGAACCCTGACACAACCTGACAATGCCTTACTCACTGTTACCGGGAGAAATTTGCAACCATTCATTGATACAATCATAGGCGGGTACACAGGTGGTCCTTTTATGAAATACTATAGACATTTGATTCTTGATACCATTGGTGGCAACGGAAATCATCTACCAAACAATGGAGAAAATTTTGAACTTGCAGTATGGATAAGAAATATAGGAGATTCAACAGCCTATGGAGTTACAGGTGTTCTGCAAAAAGCAGAACCTGATAATTACTACCAGATATCTGACACCATAAAGTCATTCGGCAATATAGAATCTTCAGACTCCGCGTTTACTTCAGAAGATGGTTTCAATATCTCCATACACCCTGATTGTCCTGATAGTCATTTAATAAAGTTGCGCCTGACAATGACTGATATTTACAATAAAACATGGAGCTCTCATTTCAGTTTTCTTGTCTATAGTCCGCGCCCCTACATCATTTATGAGTCGTGCGATATAAATGACTCTATTGGTGGTAATGGTGACAAAAAGATAAATCCTGGCGAAAATATTGAACTCGGTTTGTGGCTAAAGAATATTGGAGATTCAATGGCGGAGAATGTCACAGGAATACTAAGAAAGCAATGTGCTGACTCCTTATTCATCTTATCTGACACAATCAAATTCTTTGACACAATATTGCCATCGGATTCTGCTTATACAGGGGATGATGGATTCAACATCCTTGTTGATAGCCTGTGTCCTGACCAACATATTCTGAATCTACAGATAAAGATTACTGACTCTCTGGATTCAATATGGATTTACGATTTCAGTCTGGTGAATTACGCGCCTTTTTTGACACTCATGAGTTATTACATCAGTGATACATTAAAATATATTATGCCGGGTGACACCGCATCCCTCAGAATATTGATCAAAAACACAGGCTCAGCTCCTGCCAATGATATCATTGGACATCTAACATCCACTGATACGCTGGTCAGGGTTATCCACGATAGTTCATATTATGGTGATATACAACCTGATAGTATCTCAGGATACCAATCATCGCCATTTGTAATAGCAGCGGATTCTAATCTTGCCCAAGGATATTCATCTACAATTAGACTCACTCTTGATGGTTTGCTATACCATAAATCAATCTACATTTCAATATATGTTGGCAGAAGAGATTATATTGTCTGGGACCCTGACCCGAATCATTCCAGTGGATTTACAATACACCAAAAACTTATGAGTCTTGGTTATAACGGCAAATATTCCTGGACATTCCTATATGATTCACTGAGTCTATTTAAATCTCTATTCATAACCTGTGGTATGTATCCAAGCAAATTTATTATCTATAACAATAGCCCAATGCTTCCTGAAATACTTGATTTCTTGAATGACGGCGGTAAAATGTATCTTGAGGGTGGCGATGTCTGGCATTACGACCCCTATAATGGAGGATATAATTTCTGTCCTCAATTTTGTATAACACCACTGTCAAACAATATTGGTTATTTTAGCGGTGTTTACGGCTGTGAATCAACATTTACTCAATCAATGAATTTTGCGTACTCAGGTGAGGCTTCCTCGGTGGATTGGATAATTCCAAATACGAATGGCATTGCGATTTTCAAGAACAGGTATAACGAACGTGTCTGCGGGGTTGGAGCCAATCATCAAACGGTTGGAATATCATTTGAATTTGGCGGATTGATTGATAGCATTTCCCCTTCTACTAAACTTGCGCTTGCGGATTCAATAATGCATTATTTTAACATCACCCCCTCAGGTGGTATTGAAGAAATTGCAAATTCGCAATCCGCAATCCGAAATCCGCAATTAGAGGTTCATCCAAGTCCATTCCAGAATCACTTAACAATCAGATGGCAGATAGGAGATAGGAGAAAGCAGATAAAAGATGAACTGCCATCCGCTATCTGCTATCCGCTATCCGTAATGATTTACGATGCAACAGGGCGTTTGGTGAAACAATTTAACCATTTAACCAATCACCAATTGTCAATTATTTGGGAAGGTGATGATGATCTGGGTCGCAGATTGCCAGCGGGTGTCTATTTTGTACGTTTAGAGGCAGATGCGTATAATAAGATTAAGAAAGTGATAATGCTGAGATAGAGTATCGGGGCGTCGGAGAAATGGAGCGTCGGGGCAATGGAGTTAACCTGTAAGGATTTTATAAACGGCTTATGCCTTAACTCCACCGAGTAAGAGTTATCAAAGGATATGAGTAAAATAAAGATGTATTTCGGAGTTAATTCGTAAGAATTTTAATTTCACCAATAAACGAATCCGATTACTGAAACGCTTTTGGCAACCGTGCAACGCATCACAATCTTGAAGTCAGGTGATAAAGCAATGTAGGGCAAACCTTCAGAGGCTGTGTCATAACCCCTGTAGCGGTCGCATTTATGCGACAAAATAATTGAGAAATAATGAAATTTGATGAAGTTTGATAAATCAAACCGCTACAAATTGACAAATTTTTGAATTGCGACACAGACTCTTCGGGTTTGCGTTGATTCATTGGAGCAGGGACTTCAGTCCTTTTAATCACGATTAACAAAACCGTCCAACGAAACGGGCCTCGTAACCGTAAAACGACAAACGATATTTAACGGCAATAAATTTCCTACTCCATTAACAACCATCCAACTATCCAACCATCTTACCATCTAACCATAAAACCATCCAACCATCCAACCTGACTATGAGACCATTAGACTATACGACTATACGACAATACGACTATACGACTATACGACTATACGACTATATGACTATACGACTATCAGACTATACGACTATAAGACTATAAGACTATCCAACAATCCCTTCGCTTCTTCTGAATCCGGGATTATTTTCAAAACCTTTTGTAATATCTTCCGTGCATCCGCCATTTCTCCACCACGATGCTTCGCGGATGGCGTCCGCCTCTTCGTGTGGCGGATTTCCTCATCATGTTGTATACAGCTCTTTGCAAAATTCATTGCCTCGGTCTCAAATTCAGTCAAAATCTTAAATCTCATATTCACTGACCAATCATCAAAATTCTTCTTAAACGGCTCACCACGGAATAATTTAAATGCCCTCAAATATTCCTTTTTAGCAAATCCCCATTCACCAGCTCGCTCCAGCGCCCTTGCCCGGGCAATGATTGATGTAAACTCGCTGTAATCGGTTGTAGTATAAAACCCTTTATTTATCAAAACCCTTCCATTAGAAAGTAACTGGATTGCCAGAAGATGCCTCGGCATCATTAGTTTTTCTTTTAAACTAACAAGAAGATGGGATAATCTATTCTCAGGCTTTTCAACTTTTGACCAGAAATTATTGTAAATCTCTTCAACTGATACTGATTTTTCTGGTTCTGATATTTTAGTTCCCAGAAAGATCAAAAAGGCATTTTCTTTTGGTGTGAATTTAGCCCTTAAGTGTCTTTGATTTTTATAAATAATTGTTTCACCAAGAAATCTTATCTGATAAGTTGGTGTCGCAGGGTTAAAAACCGGAAGTCTTAATAAAGAGATCGGCAATTCAGGATTTTTCCCGCGGTTTAACATATTGAGAACGGGCTCAGGTGTGAACATCAAACACCGATGGAGAAATCCTGTGATACCATATTTCTGTGCGTATTTGAGCAATTTTTGATAATCACTCAATCTTAAACTATTCTTAGCTTTTTTTATAAGATAGAGTAAATATACAGTGGGAATTTTGCTCACCTCAGGAAAGATTGTGTCATAATATATCAAATTTTCCATAATCTCAACTTCTCTTTTCAATTGATATTTCTTAATAAGTTTGAGATAACGTCTCAGAATTTCTTTTGCCCCTTTTTTCTCACCCATAGCAGATTTGATTGCACCATAACAGCAGATTGTGGTAAATATTGTATTTCGGAATTGTTCTTTTTCTGATTTTTCAAGGGTTTTTTGAAGATAAAAAAGACTTTTTTCAATCCTGCCTAAACCCAGGTTGGCAAGGGAAAGGGAAAGATTGTATGATTCATAGTATTTATCTTTATAATCTATATGTGCCAGTTTAAGATATTTCAGGGCTTCATGATGTTTACCCATCAAGGTTAGATCAAGTGCAATTTTAAAATAAAGCCGGTTCTTTGAATCTTCATCTGGTGCATTCTCTAATGCCTTTTTATGATAAAATAAGGCGCTCTGATAATTACTCATAAATGTCATTAAAGAACCATAAGATTCATAAAATGAAGAATGAGGGAGCCGTCTTAATAACCGCTTTGCCTTTTGTGCAAGTCTTTTTGCCTTATCAATCTCCATCAATTCAATCCATGCAGATGATGCAAGATGGCTCAACTGGAAATTCAAAACCGGGTCGCGCAGCTCTCCCTTTAATTTACATAAATACTTGTTCAATTCTAATTCCTTTTTTGGTGTCCGCATCCAGTGCAAGGCAAGGATTTCAGATAGACCAGCAATGATTGCAGAATAATAAAGAGAGTTCTTTTCCATTTGCAAACGCAATCTATGAATCTTTTTATAGAATTCAGGAGTAGGAATCTTTAAAAACTGGATATACAATTTATCAAACCTGCGTTTCAATGATAAAAGTTCTTCAGGAATTTTTTCAAGAATATCTTCATTATCTTTTGGATATCCGGGCAATCTATTTATTATCTCTGCGACTTTTTTTAAAGTCTTAAAAGAAGAATCTTTTTTTAATAGAAATCTTGCATATTCAAGGCAATTTTTTATCTCAGGGGTTTCAAAGACAAAAAAAGAAAAAGGGTCATCCACAATCCTCTTTGCCATTCCATACCTGAGCCAGATATTGTATATCCCTTTTATTGATACTTTTATCCCTTCATCCGATAATATCTTCTTTGCCTGAGCCAGTCTCAGGTCGGGTCTTTTTTCTTTTAATAATACAACCCTTTGTTCTATCTTTTCTGATAGTCTATTCCAGGGCTTATAATAGAGTGTATCATTCCTGACTAAATTTTTCACCCACCTGCTCAAGGTGGCATAATGGATATTATATTTTACTGCCACTCTTTTGAGGTTTTTTTCTTTTAAGTATTCTTCAACCGCATCCAACTTTGTTAATAAATTTATCTTCATTTGCAATCCGCGGAAAAATGATAACAAAAAATTTACATTTTGTCAATAGCGATATAAACCGATAAAACTACTGAAATTTCATATAGTTTTTGTGCATATATATTCATCTCTGCGACATAGTAATAATTATATAAATATTAAGGGGGTGAACTATGTGGTTAATCTTATGTCTTAATATGGTTCTGGTGCCGTCTGAACTTCAGACCAAAATGACTGGAGAACTAATTGCGCAATTAACAAAGGCAGCACCAGACGAAATGATTGATTGTATTGTTGTAATGAAACAGACATATCCATATGGGGAAATGGCATCATATCCAATAAGAGAAAGGATAAAGACATATCGCCATATTGCAGAGCAAAGCCAGCAACCGCTCATTGATTGGCTTTCGGTCAGGACCGATGTAAAGGTCCATCAGCGTTTCTGGGTCATAAACGGTTTCCATCTTGAGGCAAGGCCAGAGCTTATCATTGAGATTGCAAAATTTCCTGATGTGGGCTGGATTTCACATAATGGTGAAGTCCATATCATTGCTGAACCAAGTTATGCACCTGCTATTTCTTCAAGGGCAACACCCTGGGGGATAAGAAAGATAAAGGCAGATTCCTGCTGGTCTGCAGGATATACAGGTCAGGGTATTATCCTTGGTGAGACCGATACCGGTGTTGATTATACACATCCTGCTTTACAGGGAAAATGGTCAGGCTACTGGTATGTTGCTCCTGGTCTGCCACCATCACCCACACCTTATGATGACCATAATCATGGAACCCATTGTATGGGCACAATTATGGGTGGTGATGGTCCTGGACCTTTTACCGAAGATATCGGTATTGCCTTCAATGCCAAGTTTGTTGCGGCAAAAGTACTCAATTCTAATGGTGGAGGAACTTATGACCAGTGTGCTGCAGGCTTGCAATTTATGGCAGATTTAAAGGATTCTGTGGATATAAAGGCAGTTTCAAATTCCTGGGGTGGTTCAAATGCAGCAGATACATTTTTCTATCCAATAACCAGGACTTATATATCCATCGGGATTGTGCCTGTATTTGCCAATGGTAATAGTGGTCCAAATCCCAACACAGTTTTGTGTCCTGGGAGTTACTCCAATGTCATCGGTGTCGGCGCGACTGATAGCACCGATGCAATCGCTAATTTTTCAAGCAGGGGTCCAGCACCTAACCAGCCCCCATTCAATGATCCATCAACCTGGTTAAGGAGTGATTGGAATCTAACAAAACCACAAATCTCAGCACCTGGTGTTGCGGTGCGCTCCTGTATACCAGGTGGTGGATATGAAAGCTGGAATGGTACTTCAATGGCAACACCCCATGTGACAGGTTCTATTGGATTGATCTGCCAGAAGAATCCAACATTATCCCCACAGGTCATCTATGACATCCTTCTAAACAATGTTGATGAACCTCCGGGAGGCGCTCCTTATCCCAATAACAATTATGGCTGGGGAAGGCTAAATGTCTGGAAGGCAGTCCAGGCAACCCCTACTGTTAATCAGCCATACATTTCAATATTGAGCACCCAGATAACCGACCCACCACCAGGTGGAAATAACAATGGACTCATTGAACCTGGCGAGACTGCAAGGATGATTGTGAATATAAAAAATCTGGGTGGTGAGACCGGCAATAATACAACCGGAACCCTAATTTCTTATGACAATTTTGTTACAATTAACAATGGATTTTATAACTTTGGTACACTTCCGCCCCAGGGAACTGCATCAAATTCAGGAAATCCATATACATTTACTGCCCACAATCTCACACCCCAGGGTCATATTGCAAAAATTGGTCTAATGATCCATTCTGATGGTCCTCATGATACACTTGATTTTGATGACACAGTTTATTATTCAGTCCAGATTGGAACACCGCCTCCACCCTATGCAATCTATGAAGATGATTTTGAGTATGGCTCAGGTATTGATAGTTTTTTGTATTACTGGGATAAGACCCGGAACTGGAACTGGTCAACGACAAGTTATCACTCACCGACCCATTCTGCATATAGTGGTCCACGAAATGATACAATTATGACCCTTTCTCTGAAGAATGCTATAAACTTGACAGGTTTCAACAATCCTCAATTAAAATTCTGGCATAAATATCGTTTTGAACAGGGAATCTTTCTTGATAGTGCAGTGATACAGGTTTCAACGAACGGAGGAACATCCTGGATAAGATTGTGGAAATACAACTGGATGGACGGAGATACAATTCCCTGGAAAGAAGAGACTATTTCTTTGAGTTCTTATATCAGCAATAATGTGAAGATTCGTTATGCAGTTGATGCCTACACATTCTTTAATGACTATGCAGACTGGTGGATTGATGATTTCAGAATCACGGTGCCTACTGATAATGAACCACCATATTTCACAAATACGACAAAGTGGACTGATACATCATTCACCGGACCATTTCCTGTGCGAAGCACAATCACTGATGTCAGTGGTGTTGATTCTGCATATCTCTATTATCGGATAAATTCCGGTGCCTGGCAGAAGATTGTGATGGCCCATCAGGGTAATAATATCTATCAGGCAACGATTCCATCCCAGCCATTATATACCACAGTCCATTATTATCTCTGGGCGCGTGATAAATGGATAAATCCCAATTCAGGTTGTGACCCGGTTGGTGCACCCCAGGATGGTTATTATTCATTCCAGATTCGTCCGGTTGGTGCAGTAGAGCAGAAACCATCTGGTTCGCTCAAATTTGCCTTTTCTATTGCAAACCCTGTTAGAAACAATGCTTGTCTAAAATACTCAGTTCCTGTTCCAGTGAAACTTGAGATTGTGGTCTATGATGTCACGGGCAGAAAGATAAGAAACCTATTTAATGGAGAAATAAATCCTGGACAATATGAACTAATCTGGAATAGCAAAGATGATACAGGTCGTCAGCTCAGTGCAGGTGTGTATTTCATAAAATTTGAAGCCGGAAATTATGAAAAAATTGAGAAGGCGATATTGTTGAGATAGAGTGAAGATTTATAGCTCTTCATAACCCCCTTTCAGGGAGAACCCGGAGGATGGCCACCCCCATCCTCCGGGATTAATCAAAAGTTAATTATGAGAAATATATCCCATATCGGTCAAATTTTGATACATTTAGGTGTAATTACCCATAAGGAGGTTGTTGAGGCACGGTGTGTGCAGATGAATGAGTATAGTGGTAAGAATAAATTACTTGGTGAGATAATGATTGAGCTGGGCTATATTACCAAAGAAGATTTATACCGTGCCTTGAGCCTGCAAAGGGATTTAAGAGAGACTATCGGATAATATTAGTCCCTTATTGTCAAATAGCAAAAGATGGAAAGTGTATCATTCTGATGAGCCCATTGACTTCTTTGGTATCAGTGATATAATTAAACGGAGGCAGAAATGAGAAGAGGTTTAAGCAATTCCGCATCCGCCACTCGGTTTGGCGGACAAAATCCGCAATCTGCAGTAAATGATTCGTTCTCCATTTTCAATTTTCTGTTTTCCTTAAAACTAATTTTTATTTTACTGACTGCTGGCTACTGGTTACTGCCTACTTTGAATGCCCAGACACCAGAGTGGGTGTATCAACATGAATCTCCATATCCCCTGGCGATTGCGGTTGATAGCAATGGAAATACATATACAACCGGGTGTATTGCGCGAAATGACAGCAATGGAATTGGAGTGATAGCGTTAAACACAGTGGGTTCTTTAAAATGGTTTTATTTCAGAGATTTTGGCAGCGGTGGGATAGGAGAAACTGGTAGGGATATAGTTTTCAAGTTCAACAAAGTTTATCTAACAGGTGGAGCCGGAATTGACATTTTGATTGTTACTTGTGTTGATACTATTGGACGGGAAATGTGGTGTTTTTGTGACACACTGGCTTCTGAAGGTAATGCAATAGATATCTCTCTATCCCATCATATCTATGTTGCCGGGATAAAATATCCTTCACCACCGGACTGGGTGGTGTTGAAATTGGACTCCTTGGGTAATTTAATCTGGCGGTATGTTTATGATGTTCCGGCAGGTAGTTATGATGAGGCATCAAGTATTGTGATTGATGCGGATGAAAATATCTATGTTGGTGGTTATTCCACCGGTTTTGGCACATCCACTGATTTTACGGTGAGGCACTTCCATTAGAAGTTGTGTATGAGTATAGCCATTTTAACACCATTGTCAA
>JBNAVN010000070.1:0-10756 GCA_049700315.1 bacterium | reverse complement strand
CCTGATAAAATGCCAGTCCAAGTAAATAAATCTTATCAGGGTCTAAACCGGTAATTCTGTATTTCAGGGCAACCGTATCATAATCCACACTTTTTTCAAAACCCTGGCCATAGAGTATAAAGCCGGTGCGCTGTTCATTAAAAATTGATGATTTTTCCTCACCCAAATCAAAGGCATATAAAGGCACAGGACTTGCACGAAATTGAGAAACCGGCAAGATTTTTACTTCATAAGGTGCTGTATTACCTTCGGTCCAAACATAGACAAATTTCGTAGAAGAAATCGTCTGATACATTGCCACCTGGGGATATTTTGAATCCAAAGATGTCTGGCTGATATTCTGCGGCGGTGTCCAACCACCAAACTCGTCACGCTGACTTTTATAGACCTCCCATTGTTTCTCAACCTTCTGCTCCCAGACTGCAATTGAGCCTTTTTCAAGATATGGGAAACAACCTCTATCATAATTGGTTGCGATGTCCTGAATTCTGCTCCAGTATTTGCCGTTCGTATAACAGGTCTGGATTTTTGTATATGAAGGATACCATCTTTCCCAGATGAGATGAATTAAATCACCAGCAACACTCAAAGAAGGATTCTTGCCAACCCATACCTGAAATGGAGTTGACCAGTTACCGAGATTATCGCGCTGTAAATACATTATTGCCCCACTTTTTTCATAAACGATGTGCAGACTGCGGTCAGAAGATTTAATCCCGATTGCGCCAATGCCATAACCAGTATAAGTATCAAGTGTTAAAACACTTTCCAGACTCTCCGGCATTGTCTGGGTATAAAATTTGCCAATTTTTAGCCGATTGTTTCCTTCTACATCATAGGTATTAAAAACCACCCAACCAGTATCCAGCGGGTCAATGGCAAAAGAGACAGAAAGAATAGTGTCATAGGTTTCATAAAGCACTTCTTCGTGCCAGAAATCATTTTCATTATAGGAATAATTTACTGTATAAGACAAGGTCTCTTGCGCAGCCGAATCTGGAACACCCAATGTGCTTATGTAGCAGATTTTGAGTTTTTTTATAGAATCTGCAACCACCGATGATTGCCAACCTTCAACAACCATGTTATTTCCCGCTGACCAACTTGTTCCGTAGTCGGCGCTTATTGCACACCATAGGGCGTTCTGATTCGTCCAGGTTAAATAGGAATTACCCTCTGCATCAAATATAACTCTTCTGCCGGTATTAACCCCAGTAGCGTGTGAATTATTGGATGAAAACGGAGGAATCTGGCAGATTGCTATCTCTGAAGGGTTACTTTCTTGACCACTGCTCCTTCGCGCCCTTACATAATAAGAATAAATTCCGCCCGGTACCACATCATTGTCAATGTATGTTGTATCTGGAATGTTTGAGGCGATTAGAACATAATTGGAATCTGGATATGTTTGACGATAAAGATTATAACCGGTTACACCACTCGCCGGGGAAGAGCCCCACATAAGCCGTGCTGAAGCCTTCTGTGAACCGAACTCAATAATTATCATAAATTTCGGTCTAGAATAGCCGAAATATGCATCAATCCCATTATCTATTCCCCAGGCTACTTTATTTTTAAATTCACCTTGATTTTCTTTTAACTGAAACCACTGGGCATTATATGCGATATCGTGGCTTATGAAAGCGCATTCGGTTAGACAGCCCGGCATACTGGTGTGCTTAAGAACATACTCTCCTTTTTTCTTAAGACCAAAATTATGGGCCCATGGGAAGTTGCTGATATAGTAAAACATTTTATTGTGCACACTCTGGCCAAATGCCTTATCAATACCCTTGTAGTACTCTGTCAGCGTGCCGTGTTTAGTGCTATCATCGCTTGAATTGATATGAACGCTGACAAAACATTCAGCGGTATCCTTACCCCCTGTATAAGGATTTATTCGCTCACCATTTGCCCTTTTTACTCTCGTCTCAAGTGTAGGTGATGAATCATCGTCTGCCCTTGCCATTGATATAGAATAGCCTAACACCCAATATAAATCGTCGGCCATAATCTGGACAATCTCCCATGCAAAAGTACTTTCATAAGGTCCATTCTGTCCATGTCTATGATTTACTGCACCTGGGTCTCCCAATGGCCAATGACCACCATGACCAGGGTCAATACAGACATCCACCCTTCCGACAATGAGCAGGGATAAAATTATTACCATAAGAAGCAATTCCCTTTTCATTGCTTCCTCCTTTTTAAAATCATATAAAAATGTTCGTAGCAAGGGTCTTCCGGCTGCCTTACAACTTCAGTGATTATCTTTCCATCTTGTAACCATTTAACATACATCTCTGATACAGGCGTATCAGTAAGCTGGGTCCTGCCTGTGCCATCATAATTGACCACAAAAACCTCAGACTTTACTGGTATTTCGTCACTTACAGAAAAATCCATCTTTAAGGGTTTGGTATAGACGAGCTTATTACCATCTGGCGACCAAGAAAAATTCCATAACTCACCCCGCCATGCAAATGTTGTATCAATTATGTATTCGGTATCCCTTTCTGCATTATACACTGCAAATTTAAAACTATTGTGATAAAGTCCACTATAGGCAAGGTAGTCATACTTAGGCGACCAGCAGTGTTCCAAAGAGAAACGTCCGAGGTCAAAAATGCTCTTTATCTTTCCGGTTTGAATGTTATATACACACAGCCTTTCATGGTTAAAGTACGGCGGACGGTCGCGGCTTTCAACAATCCCAGAAGGATTGATGTATTCTAATTGAATAAAAGAAAGATATTTACTGCCTGATGACCACTTGAAATCCTCAACCAGTCCTTCCACGACTCTCATTTTGGTATTTGTATTACGGTCTAAAATCCATAAACCAGTTATTCTTCCCCCGGGTTTTTTAGTGCACTCCGCAGCAATCAATGTGCTATCAGGTGAATAAGCAGGGGAAAAGCCAATTTCACTCCAATATTCCAGAGGAATTACTCCCCATTCGTTTGAGAGATCTTTTACAACCTCTGCCGGCACCTTCTCAATCCTCTCCAGCATCAGGTCTTCGGCCCTTACCCCTTTCAAGAAATCTTCCTGGGCAAAAAGGGGTAAAAGGCTTATTATGGTTAGGGATATTGTGTATCTCATTGTTCCTCCTTTGCTCGGCATTGCCGAGCAGATAAAATTATGGTAGGTAGGTAGTGAACCTGAATATCCATTAAGAGCATACCTCATTATATCCAAAAACAAAAAATTGTCAGGAGGCATGTGCAATGCCTGAAAACTCCTGATTTTATTCTGGTTTGCAAAGGTTTGTGTCTTGAAATTGTAGTAAAAAAATTGTAGCATAATTTCAAAGATTTTTAGAAGATGAACTGGGATGTGGATAACCTTGAGACGTAAGTATGAAATAGGGGATATTAAGGGATATGAGGGGAAATCAAGGGTTATGAAGGGGAGTTAAAGAGATAAAAAAAGCAATTGGAGGCAGGGAAGGGGCAATTGATGGCAATTTGGGGCAACCAAAAGCATATTACAGGGTAAATTCTGGGCATTATAGTCAACACTTTTCAGGCAAAAAATTTTGAATGACAAAGATGAAATCTTGTGATGCAAAAGTTAACACCTTCCAGACAGGGTGAAAAAAGTTGATCTGATAGCCACTTCCTGATAGCCCGATATTCTGATATCCTTATTTCGCCCATAAAGAGGTGCACTACAGGCAGGTATCCAGTTCCTCCTCTGTCATTCCTGTGCAAACAGGAATCCAGATAATGAGTAAGATATGGTAAACATCAGTTATTGTCTCTGCTTTGAATTTTTGGAGCAGGAGATTTCATTATCTCCTACATCCTCATCAGAACAGAAAAATTTCTTTGTGCTTTTAAATTTTTCATCGTTATCTCTTTCTCCATTTTCAGAAACATCTACTTTTTCCTTCTCCTCTATTATGTATTCATGCGCTTTTTTTGCATTTAATTCAAAAGCATCCTGCAGGGTGCGGAAAGCACAACTGATTCCACCCGAAGGTCTTCCTTTCATAAAAATGTGGGTAATATTAAAATGGTCCAGTATCGCTAAGATTATCGCAACTATGATGATAATTGCAACGATTATCAAGATAATCATTTTTAACTCCGCAGCAGAACTTCTTCCCTTTCAAAATTATTCATTGCAAATAAAAAAGCAATTATAGCATAAAATATGCTGCTCCCGATAGTAATAAGAAAATTCAAGGCCGTAACCTCACCAATAAGAACTTGTTGCTGCAAAATTGCTGTATTCAGTACCGGAATAAAAAAAGTAGTTGTTTCTGGCGAAGTAATTCTCAAGAGAGAAAGCACGGCAAGCATTATCACTGCAATTAGACAGTATGAACCATAAGTCGTCGCCTGTTTAATAGACCTTGAGGCACTGCCAATCGCCACAAGAACCGAAGAAAAAAACCATAACAGTGGTAGCATTGTAAGAAGGATAATAAGGCAGGATAGCCAGGGAATTGCCGCAGAAAATTTTTCAATTGTCGCAAAGACTGAGAAACCGCTTTGGAGCGTAATGAGCAGACCTAATAATCCGGCAGCAGCCGCTATAAGTGCCAATGCAAATGAAGCAAGGCATTTGCCAAACACAATTTCTCCTCTCTTTACATTGGTTACCAATAGAGTTTCGATAGTCTTCCGTTCTTTTTCACCAGCCGTAATATCAAATGCTGTCCGCATTGCACCTTCAAAAGAAATGATAATAAGCAGGTATGGAATGAGTGCCCCGAGAATAAAACCACCCATCCTTTTGGCTGGTGCAATATTTTCTTTTTCAACGATAATTGGGTTCAGAATGTCCTCACTCAGACCATATTTAATGATACTTGTTTTTACTATGGAATCCTTATATGCAGATAATGTCTTTTCAATCCGCTTTAAGGCATTTTGTGATTCTTTATTCACCCCATTATACAATAGAACAATCTTATTCCCCTCTTTTACTTCCAAAACAACATCTACCTTCTTTTCTGTAAGCATAGATACGGGCTTTTCACCTGTAATAATCTTAATTTTTTGACCACTTTCAATGTAAGGGAGAAGATCTGGTATGAAAGATTGATTTATAATTCCAATCTTATAGATTAACTTTTCTTCCTTTATCTTCTCAGTTTGGATAATATAGCCCATCACCATAAAGAGAATCGGATATAAGAAAAAGGGGGTGATAACACATACAAAAAAGGTTCGGCTATCCCTTACCGCCTCTAAAATTTCTTTTCTAAATATAAGAAATACTTTATTCATCTTTGCTTTTTATAAGTTGCATAAAAACCTCTTCAAGTGATGTAACTTTGTATTTCCTTTTGAGTTCTTCCTTTTCATCCTCTTCTAAAATCTTGCCTTTACTGATAATCGCAACTCGGTCGCACAACTCTTCAGCTTCACTCATTACATGGGTTGAAAAAATAACACAATAATTTCGTTTCTTTGCTTCCTTTATAAAATTTGTAACTGTCCTTCTTGCCAGAATATCTAGCCCGATTAAAGGTTCATCAAGAACCAAATTCTTTGGATTATGTATAATAGTTCTGCCCAGGGAAACTTTTTGCCTCATACCATCAGATAAATCGGCTATTCTACGATTTCCAACGTTGCCAAGTTCAAATATCCCAATTAGTTCCTCAATCCTCTTTTCAAGTTTCGCATCATCAACGCTGTATAATTTTCCAAAGTACCTAAAAGTTTCTTGGACCGTAAGTCGGTCATATAGTTTTGTTTCTCCAGTCAGAAATCCAATATTTTTTCTTGCCTTTTCTGGTTCACTAATTACACTATGACCTTCAACGATTGCTGTTCCTGATGTTGGTTTAAGAATAGTCGCAATTATTCTTAGGGTCGTCGTCTTCCCTGCGCCATTGGGACCCAAAAGTCCAAAGATTTCACCGTCTTGGACACTAAAATTAGCATTATCAACCGCGATTACCTCGTTCTTTTTATTTTTGTTAAAAATTTTTGTGAGACCTTTACATGCTATCATTTGAGGACCGCCTTCTATTTAAACTAAAAAATTCAACAATGAATAGCACAACGCCAAAACGATATAAACATCGCTAAAATTTATTGTTGCATAATGGGGTATGCAAATAAAATCACGGATAAAACCGAATACTGTGTGGTCAACGAGGGTACCTATTGTCCCGCTTAAAAGGAATATTAATGCCCACATAAAGCAAGGCCTTTATTCTCAACATATCTTGAGCCAAATCCAGCAATAAGATTCATTTTGCAATTTGTGTATTGGGCGATAGTTTTAGTAATTTGATCAACGACAACAAATAAAATTGTCATACCCACACAATATTTTATTGCTTGTATTTTCTTAATAACTTTCATAGTATGAATATAGCCGAATCTATATCTTTGTCAACCATTAGCATACCTATCGATTTCTTTTAAATGATTTTGAAATATTGAATTATGGAGGTCGATTTTAATCGCCTGGGTTATGTAATATTTTGCATGAGTAATATCTCCTTTTTTAAGATAACACCAACCCAAAGTATCCCAGTATGTAGCCTCATTAGAATTTAGCTTTATTGCCTTTTGGGCAAAAATAATTGCCTTGTCAATTTCAACCCCTAACTCGCTGTAACACCAAGCAATATTATTTAAAAGTTCTGGATCATTAGGGTTTTCTTGTATTACTTTTTCCAATTCAGATAATCCTTTCTTAAAATCGCCTTTCCGAACATATTCGTAAGCATTTATAATCAAATTGTTATTGCTCTCTTGTCTTGTATTTGATGAACCTAATATTAAATAGCGGATGCCATATAAAATACCATAAAATAGTTCCTTAATAAGTTTTAATTTTGATAACCCTAACTGTTTTGCATCTTTTAATATATTATACCCATCGCTTTCGAAAATATATTTAAAAGGCAATTTGATTGGCTACAAAGAACATATTGTGATTCGGGTGTGAATGCAATTAAATTTTCCTACAATTTACTTGCTAAAGAGGGATAAAAAGTGGAGAGGACTTAGATTTTTCTCCACTTGACAATAGCCAAATTTTAAGTAAAATCTAATATGGTTAAGTTAACTTTACCATTATTGCCGATTATAGTTAAGAGGAGCTAACCAAAATGGAAGAAGCGCTTTTATTCTGGAATCCCTGGTGGAAACCCGAATTTGAACCAGCAAAATTGGAACTGATTGAACGACCGGTCAAAGACAAACTCACTCCCTTTTTTGAACGGAAAGAAATTCTCACCATAACCGGTGTCAGGCGCTGCGGCAAAACAAAACTGCTTTATCTGTTCATCAGAGAATTAATCAAAAAAATACCTTCCGCAAATATACTTTACTTAAACTTTGAGGATGAAATGCTAAGTCAATTTGAACTGCCTGATATTTATAAAAAGTATAAATCATTTATGAAACCAAAAGGGAAGATATACCTATTCCTTGACGAAATCCAGAATGCACTTGGTTGGGAAAGATGGGTGAGAAAAATGTATGATTCATTTGAAGATATAAAATTTGTAATTACCGGTTCAAGTAGTATCTTACCAAAACAAAAATTTGCTTCTTTATTTACAGGCAGGATGTTCAATTTTGAACTCTATCCGCTTGATTTTATTGAATTTTTAAAATTCAAAAAATTAATTATAGATAAATTTTTTCTGATAGAGAATACCGAGGTTATAAAGGCATTACTGAAAGAATATGGATACTACGGCGGGTTTCCCGAAGTAGTGCTGGAAGACGATTTAACAAAAAAGATTTTGATCCTCAAAAATTATTTTGAGACAATAAGGGATAAGGATATAATAAAACGTTTTAATCTGAAAGAAATTAAAAAATTTGAAAGATTAACATTCTTCTTATCGGGGAACATTTCAAAACCAACGAGTGCAAAAAGACTGTCCCAGATTGTCCAGATATCTACCAGTGTGATAGATAACTATTTTGATTTACTGGAGATGGCTTATTTCTTTTTCTTTGTAAATCACTTCGCTTATTCAATTAAAAGCCAGATAACTTATCCGCGTAAATGTTACGTTATTGATACCGGGCTGACCAATGCTATTGGTTTTAGATTCAGTGAAGACCTTGGGTATATATTTGAAAACATAGTTTTTTTAGAATTAAAAAGAAAACAAGCAATAGACCCAATGTTTGAATTATTTTACTGGAAAAATCCAGAACAACAGGAGGTAGATTTTGTAGTCAAGAGAGGGCTGAAAATAGAGCAAATAATACAGGTTGCTTATAGACTTGATGACGAGAAGACAAAACAACGAGAAATAAAGGCTTTGAAAAAGGCATACAAAGAGTTTTATTGTAAAAATTTGCTGGTTATAACTGACAGATATGAAGCAAGAGAAAAATTTGATAAGGCGGTTGTTGTCTATATGCCTTTATGGAAGTGGCTGATGGCCGAGTTTTTCTGATTCTATTCCTTTACATACAAGATATTCAGGGGGATACCCCCTGAAAACCCCCGCTGTCCAACAAACCTTGATATATCGCCGTTACCCAATTTCATACCGCTTCCCCTGAGTATCTTGTGCTCATTTTTTTCTATAATGAAAGATTTCATTATCAAGTATTGGAATTTTTCAAATTCCAATACTTTTACATATACCAATTTTTATCCAGCGATAAGATTTTTTTCAGCCTTTTCTATTTTGTGCCTTCAATTGCTCTAAGTTACCTCCGATTGCCTTTTTAGAAATATATCAGATACTTTGCCTTTATTGCACCAACCTGATTTTTCAAAATCAGTTTATCCATCTCGTTCTTAACACGATAATCATTTAAGGCAATATAGAGCCAGCTCTTGGGCTTGAAGTTATAGGAAAAGAGAAAGCCAAAGCGGTTGCTCAAAATTTTAGTCTTTTCAAAATCTGTGTCCGGTGTATTGAAAACAAATTCATTGAAAATACCAAAGGTCATTGTTGGTGTAATTGTAAAGTCAATCCTTGGTGTTGCGTATGGCGTGATTAAGGCAATTATGCCTTCTGGATTCCACTCTACAATAAAATCTGTAGAAAGACTTACTGAAACTGGAGAAATCGGGAAAAGCGCACCCGAAAACCAAGTTGAAAATTGAGGAGCAAGCCAATTTTGATGGTAGTTATAACAGTAGGCATAGCTGCAACCAAAGCTACTCCGAAATTTCTGGTGATGCCCACTCGATACTGAAGTATTGACTCCATAATAAGTATAACTGGTATCAGCCTCAAATTTTTTACCGTTCTCCATAGTGAATGAAAATCCCCAGAGATTTCGCAATTGAGTATCGATTGAAAACCCAAATATTTTAGACCAATTGTAACCTCCGCTTTCTTTTAATAAAGTTGTTGATGGTTTAAGAAAAATGTTATTTATTATACCGGTTTTGAAGAAATGTCTTGGGCCAACGCCAATATAAAATTTTTTCATCCCTGTCCAAGGAACATAACCAATTTCACTTACATCAAATAAGTCCGTAATTCCTAAAAAGCTGCCTTGAACTCCAAAATTCTGAGTAAGATAAAGACCACCAGTAGAAACTCCCCAACCAATTTCTCCGTTTCTATCACTTAATGCTGACTGAAAAGTAAATTGCGATGGTCCTTTGCGATATACACCATCAATTTCTAATGCACTATTGTAGTTTTCTTTGTTGGTTACTGTACCACTTAAAATCATTCCAATTTCAGAGTTTTTAAAAATTGAATGTCTTATCCGAAGAACTCCGAAACCCTGCTCTGGTATTGTATCAATTCGGCCTGTTAATGCACCAAGCATTCCCCAATTCCACCTTTTTTCTTTCTTTAAAAATTTAACACCCCCAAGCATTGGCACCAACTCGCCATCTGGCAAAGATTTTCCAATCCTCCTTGAATAGAAAATTTCCAGAGGCTTGAAAAATCCCTGTCCCAAACTCGGCATTTTGAAGATGTCACTCCCCTCAATAAAAAATGGCCTTCTTTCAGATAGTCTGATTGGATAAAAGGCAAGATTTAAAGTATATGGATCAGATTCAATCTGGGCAAAGTCAGGAAACATAGTAGCATTTAGAGTGGTCTGGGATGTGATGTCCCATTTGAGATTCAAACTGGCTCGTGGTTTGAATTGTTCTTGCATTTCTGTTTTATCGTAACGAATAAAGCCTTCAGGATATAACTCAAAATAGTAGCCGGCGGATTTCGGATTTATATTGATTAACCGACCAAATTTTGAAACCTGCAGTCCATCCTTCTGCCTTACCGGGGCCCAATATGAAATTTCGTAATTCTTTACACACCAACGGGCAATATTAATACCCCATTCTTTTAGTCCCTTCTTAAAACGAATAGCCCTAAAAGGAATCTTCAGTTCAATTTCATATCTTTCTTTATACTGCCTTGCCTTAAAATAGAAAACACCGTCCCAGGATACATCATTATTTTTACCATCATCAAGAAGGATACCGTCTAAATACAAACCACTGAGACAGAGGTTAAAGTAGTAAGCATTTGTTTTATTATCAAATGTATCTAAGTAAAGGAGAATTTGGTCCTCAAATCCGCTGAATGAGGCAACCGGCTGCCTACCCGGTGTAAAGCACTTAAATGCAAAATACAAGTTGTCATCATCAGCGACTACATAAACAATCGTTGGCTCAGATGCAGACGCACCTTCATTTGGTCGGAATTGGATAAATCCATAGGCTGAGTCTCCATTTTGCCAGACCCCTTCAATAAACCCATCAATGATTGGCGGTGTTTTTGTATAGCTCACTTCAAGAACTTTCTCATTTGAGATCAAAAACCATAAAAAGA
>JBNAVN010000069.1:7588-11265 GCA_049700315.1 bacterium | reverse complement strand
GAATAATGCGACTGCAAGGAATAATGCAGTAAACAACATCCGAAATTTTATGACGAATTATGGATGTGATGGCGCAAATATTGATTTTGAATTCGTAACGAGTGCAGTAAGGGATAGTTTTAACAGATTCATAAATGACCTGTCTTCTGCTTTATGGAACCATCCCAATGGAAGAAAAGAATTGTATATGGCAACACCCGCAGTCCCTGAATGGTATCCAGGCTATGATTTTTCATACCTTGGTTCGCATTCTGATGGATTATTCATAATGGCTTATGATTATCACTGGAGTGGTTCAAGCGTAGCAGGACCTGTATCACCCTGTGTCCCCTCCTCTTTCTGGGGACAATATTGTGTAGCAAAATCTATCGGCAGTTATAAAGTCTATGGTGTTTCAGGTACAGAGATAATCCTTGGACTCCCCTATTATGGATATGACTGGCCCACAGTCTCTGGTGATATTGGTAGTTCAACCACTGGCACAGGTTCTGCAGTGATATATTACTATGCATTCCAGAATGCCAATACTTATGGCAGACTATGGGATAATTATTCACAGACACCCTGGTATCGGTATAATTCAGGTGGCTGGCACCAGTGCTGGTATGATGACTCAGTCTCACTTGATATTAAATTCGGAATGGTAAATGACTCAATAATACAGGGTGCTGGTTGCTGGGCACTCGGCTATGACCGCAATTATGACCATATCTGGAATGCAATCAGAAGAAGATTCTGGATTGAACCACCACTTAGACACTGGACTGTGCAGGTCAATATTGATAGTCTCAATGTCCGGGATGGTCCAGGAACAAATTATCGCATAATAACCGAGGCAAGAATTGGCACAAGATTTGTATCATTTGATTATTATTACAACCAGGGTGTCTATTGGTATAAAGTCTATTTTCCATCTGGAAATGGTCCTTACTATGCCTGGATGTCGGGCGGTGATGGAACGAATTTACAATATATGAAAGGCACAACCCGGAATACAATCATCAGAATAAATACGAGTCTAACAAATGTCCGTGAAGGTCCAGGAAATTCTTATCCGGTCATAACTCAGGTCGCAAATGGGCAGGTCTTTGTTGCAGATTCATTTTCTGGTAATTGGGCAAGGATATATCTTCAATTGACTGATAAACCACAGGGCTGGGTATATACTCCATACATAGTAATAAACAATCCTGAAGATTATAATACTTATAATTGTAGTATCCAGAGTCTGACCTATCCTTCAAGTGTAAATTCTCTTGATACATTCACTCTATCTTTCCATATTCAGAATACTGGTTATGGACCATTTGATACACTTGCGTATTTAAAAGGGAATGGCAGGAGTCCATTTTATAATTCTACAACCTGGAAAGATACAACCCGAGCAAAATTGACCGGATTCTGGGGATTGCCAGGGCAGGTCTTTTATAATTATGCATTATTTAAGGCACCGTATGTCGCAAACCAGACCACTATCGCAGATACATTCAGATTTGAAAGGAATGGAGTTCTATTTGGTCCGCAGGTGATTGTGAGCATTCTTGTCAATCCAGTCGGAATTCAAGAAAATCAGAATTTTATCACACAGAATCAATCAATCAGGGAAAACATATTCAGGACCGGTCTTAATATAAAACTTGATGAAGTTGAGCCTCCCTTTGAAATTGCTGTGTATAATATTCTTGGCGAAAGGGTGATATACAAGAAATTATATTATAAAAAAGAAATCAAAATTGGACAGGGATTAAAATCAGGTGTTTATTTTCTTGTAATAAAATCTGAAAATAAAATCATCAGAAGTAAAATAATAAAGATAGAATAAATGTGACAATTTTTGCTGAGCAGGAAATATTAGAAGTGATACTGAATAGTCCGATAAATGTAAAAACTAATAAATAGATAGTGCACCTTTTTTTCTGCCATATTTGTCCATCAGCAGGAATATACCAAGACCAAAACTTATCCAGATAATGAGCATTATTGAAAGACGTAAAAATATTGCTGGCATACTCAGAAATAGGTGTTCGCCAATCAGAAAATGTCTTATCCCCATTACGCCGTATGTTGTAGGCAGGATAAGGGCAATCTTTTGCAAAAACAATGGTAATATTGCTAATGGATATGCAATAGGTGTGATAATATTTATCAACGTTGATACTGCATCGCTTATCACCCACCATTGTTTCAAACCGATTGTGAGACCAGCAACAAGGATGCCAAGTCCATAAAGGGTTGAAATCATAAGGAGCAATAGTATCAGACTGAAAAGCATACCACCTGCGTTGAAGAAAATTTTAAAGATAAAAACTACCACGATTGCCTCAATGAGCATTATCAACCCCTGGTGCAATGTTGAGTGCAAAGCCATACCCGCAACATATACCCAGCGCGGAACCGGTGCTACAAATATCGTTTCAAGGGTTCCATACCACTGTTCTTTTCTTAAAGAAGAACCCATTGCCCAGCAGGCAGTATTCAGAAATCCCATTATCAAATAGCCCACAAAGATATAGGCAAAGGTATCACTAATTCCAGTTATAGATTTCAGATGTTCTGAATTGCGCGCACCCAAAAGCGCAAAACCATAAAGAAAATATGGAAATAGATAGACAAATGGTTCAAAAAACTGGCGGATAAAATCGGGTTTGTATCTTAACTCAATCTTCCATTCTTTAACATTCTCTGCATTGATTGCCCTAAGATAATGCGCCACTTTACTCATATTTTCTTACCCCTGTTTTCCTCATATCCCGATCCCCTGATATCCTGATCTCCGCGCATCTCAATACTCCGCAAGCGTCCCCTTCTGTCTTGTATGTCTATCAACCCAGTTGAATATATACAAACCTACGGGTATTATTACCAGGTCAATTGCAATCAGAATAACACTATTTTTCCAGAAGTTAAATCGTATGTTTAGCAATAGCCCTCTTAAGGCAATCAGTGCATAAGTAAGGGGAATGAATATGCTTACAAGGCGGGTGATCGGATTTATCTCTACCGGATAACGAATCGGCGAGAAGAGAAAGAGTACATATTCAAATAAATGTAGTAAACCATGTGCTTCTTTAACAAGTAAAGTCAGCCCTGCAGCAGCAAACCCAATCCCGTATAGACCTGCAATCAAAAGTATCAAAAAGAAGAGTATTGGAACTATTTTATAAAGTGTGACCTGTAGACCAAATATCATTACACAGATTCCAAGCTGGATCACAACATAGGTTGTTGCAAGGAGGGAATTGAATAATGCCTTGCCTAAAAGAATATAAACAGGCTTCACCGGTGCAGAAAGGATATGTTCTAATGTTCCATAATATGTCTCATCCCTCATTGCAAATCCCATACTCCAGACCGAAGAACTCATATAGGTGCTGATGATCGCACCGATCAAAACATAGGGAATAAAATCAGGTGTCCCGGCAATCTCACCAAATTTTTCACTGCTCAATCCACCGATGAGAGCCTTTCCCTGGAAAACCAGAGGCACCGCCCACAAAAGTGGTGAAAATATCCAGAAGGCAATCTCAATCGGATAGGCAAGCAGAATCTTGAAACTCTTTCTTATTTCAGCAAACAGAACATTCATTTATTAAATTCCAAATCACATGCACCAAATTCCGACAATCCCTATCACCTTCCATTATAATTCTGTAGGAGCGGTTTCCTAACCGCGACAA
>JBNAVN010000069.1:0-7488 GCA_049700315.1 bacterium | reverse complement strand
ATAATTCTGTAGGAGCGGTTTCCTAACCGCGACAACAACCAATAATATTTTTCAATACACTATTCATCCTGACTCTCCTTTAGACTTGCACCGGTAAGATATACGAAGACATCTTCAAGTGTCGGTGCGGTAACATTAACTGATAGAATCTTTGCCCTGTCGCGAATCATATCAACAAGTTTGCTCAACAAAGCCTCAGGATTATCTGTATTAACACGGAGATAATGGTAGCCATCCTGTTTTGAAATATTTAAACTAACAGATTCTTTCAATTGAATAAAATCTTCTTTATTTAAATCGCCAAGGCATTTCAGTTCAAGAATCTGTTCCTGGGGCATTGCCTTTTTTAAGGCAGAAGGTGTATCAAGTGCCTCTACCCTGCCCCGGTTCATAAATGCAACCCTATCGCATAACTCATCTGCCTCATCCATATAATGGGTGGTCAATAAAATCGTCTTTCTCAACTTTACAGAAAGTTCTTCTTTTATAAATTGTCTTATGAACCGCGCAAAATATGGGTCCAATCCAAGGGTTGGTTCATCAATCAATAGGATCGGTGGGTCATGGATAAGTGCACGGGCAATCGCAAGTTTCTGTTTCATACCACTTGAATATTTTTCAACATTCTCATTCGCCCTTTCTTTCAAATCCATAAGCTCTAATATATAATTAATCCTCTCATTCATTCTGTTTCTTGGCACTCCGTATAATGCAGAAAAATATCTCAGATTGTCAATTGCACTCAATTTCCAGTATAGTGACCTTTCGCCACCGGTAAGAACCCCTATCTTCTTACGCACGCCAAGGGGATCTTTTAGAACATCGCATCCACCAACGATTGCAGTTCCCTCATCTGGAATCAGTAATGTAGAAATGCATTTTATCAAGGTTGTCTTTCCTGCTCCGTTCGGTCCCAAAAGCCCAAAGAGTTCACCCTCTTTTATTTCAAGACTCACTCCATTCACCGCAGGCACTTCAGCATTATGTTTCTTAAAAATCTTGACCAGATTCTCTAAGATTATATTATTCGCCATCAGACAATAATACTCAAAAAGTTCAAACAATCAAGCATTGCCCAGCTGCCATGGTGTCCAATGGATATTAGACGCTCCTTGAATCTTTTCTTTAATTTTTGAAGAAAATCACAAAGCCACTCATCTACTTCTTTCTGACAAATCATTTTCCCACCTTTGTTTAGAATACTCAAATAATGTAATTGGTAAGTTTTTCTCAAAAAAAATAATGTCCTCGCGATCTAAAAGAGTAAGATATAGAAGATTTGTAGCGTCCAACTTCAGTTGGACGATGATTTTTATTCGTCCAGTTAAATCTGGACGCTACAATTTGGAAAGAACTTACCATTTACCAAATAATTTAATGATTAGAAATCTTTTTCGAGCCGCCGGGATATGCGATTCACAAGAAGCTCACAGGAGTTTAGAATTTTTCTTTGCCTTTGATCTGCGTACATCATTTGCAATTTCTTCAAGGCTCATTCTGCCTTTATCTAACAGAAGTTTTACAATCCCATAAGAAATCGGATAACCAAACACCCGACAGACCAATGAACCTCTAAATTTCTTTTCTATTGTTTTCATTCTTACCTCCGTTTAATTATTAGCTCATTCCATTATTATATAATAATGGAATGGTAAAATCAAGCATCATTTTTGCTTAGAACAACAATTGGGTTAGTTACCATTTTTTCAAAATACCTTCTTCTACCTTATTTTTATCCAGACCTTTGGCACCGCATTTCTTTCTGCAATCATCATTGTATCAACATAGACTTGACAACAGAAAGAAAGAAATTATAATATTGTGAGGTGAAATATGAAAAATATTTTTATTCTAATATCTTTGATTTTCGCTTTAACTTCAGCAAAGGTTTACGGAGTAAAAAAACTTCAATGGATTGACCCTTATGGTCGCCAGCCAGAGCAGTATCATACATGGGTAATGAAACATTACTACGGCAGGGAGCAAACAATAATTGCCTCGGTGTATAAAGAGATTACGAACAGACAAAATGTTGTTGATATCCTGGTAAATTCAGGCATCTATTCTGAGATTACCACAGAGATAAATAGATTTGCACAGGATTTGATAAATAATGGATATTCGGTTCAGATTGATACTATCTCCGGGATGTCTCATACTACACTTCGTAGTTATCTTGCCGGAATAACAGGGTTAGTTGGCGCCATATTCGTTGGTGAATTGCCCGTAGCATGGTTTGAGACTAACGGCTTTGGCAACTGGGAAGAGTTCCCTCACGATTTATTCTTCTGTGACCTGAATGGTATTTATATTGACAGTGATGGCGATGGTATATATGACAACCATACCGGAGATGTCAACCCGGAAATATGGGTGGGGAGGATATATTGTCGTAATCTCACCTGGGATAACGAAATTAGATTGCTCAAAAATTATTTTCAGAAGAATCATCTTTACCGTGTGGATAGTCTTTCATTGCCGCAAAGAGCACTCACCTTTATTGATGACGATTGGTCTTACTGGACAACCTGTGGTTTAGATTTAATCTATTCCAATGTTGTCGTCGTAAATGATGATTATCAAACAATTGCATCTAACTACCGCAATGCATTGCTCCAGGATTTTGAATGGCTCCATCTTTGTGCACACTCATCACCCTGGGGCCATACATTTTTATATCCTACTGGCGGATATCGTGGCACAGTCTTCAATTATGAAATCTTTACGCTCCAGCCCCATGCCTTTTTTTACAATCTATTTGCCTGTTCAGGCACAAGATTTGTTGAGGAAAACTACTCTGCTGGTTGGTATCTTTTCACTGAACCTTATGGCCTTGTGGCTGTAGGAAGCACAAAAACAGGAAGCATGCTATACTTTGAAGATTTCTATGGTCCAATAGCCCAGCAGAATTTATCTATTGGTAATGGTTTTAAATACTGGTTCACATTATGGGGAAACACTGATTGGGATTGGTTTTATGGGATGAATATACTTGGAGATCCAACTTTAAAACCAAGGGGTATGAAAAAAGAAATATGCAGAAAAGAATCTTATTCTAATTTTGAAACTTCTGTGCTGAACTGGACCCCACCCGAAATTATTGCCTCTGACCCGGAATCAGATGGATTTCCTAAGATCACATCAAATATAGATGGTAGAATATGGGTAGTCTGGGAATCCGGACGCTCTCTGACCAATGGTCGCTCAGATATATATGGTGCGTATCACGAATCAGGTGCCTGGTCAACAGGAATGCCAATTGGACCATTCTACTACTGGGACTATTGCCCTGTAATTGGGATTGACATAAATAATAGACCGGTTACTGTTTGGGCTGGGTGGCAGGATCTATCAGGAAACTATCAATATGATTTGTTTTATAGCATTTACAGTGGCTCCTGGTCATCAAGGCAGACTGTGCATTCCCTTGACCCAAGTTTTGATTTAAAACCATCCCTTGCTAAAGACCGGCAGAACAGGCTATGGGTTGCCTGGGAGACAAGGAGGAATGTTAATTCTGATATCTATGCTTGTTGTTTCAACGGAAGCATCTGGTCAAGCCCTCAGCAAATCACAACAAGTATAATAGATGAAACAAATCCTGATATTGTGATTGATTCTTTAGGAAACATCTGGGTTTTCTATTTAAGAAAAAATAGTAACCATTCTGAAGTCTGTGGAAGTTGTTATAATGGGTCGCAGTGGTTAGAGACCGGACCTATCTCAGGTGGACAAAAATATGCATATCATCCTGCGGGTGCTACAGGAAAGGATGGTAAGATCTGGGTTGTGTGGCAGGCAAATGATTCAGGTAATCCTGATATCTGGGTTTCATATTTTGATGGCACAAATTGGTCAACGCCCTATCAGATAACGACCAGCAACCAGGAGGACCTATTTCCGGATATAACCGTTGATACAACCAATACGATATGGGTCGTGTTTCAATCAAAAACAGCCGGAGATTGGAACATCTTTGCATCATATTACAAAAATTCTGTCTGGCACCCTTCGGAAATTGTCGCCAATTTGTCAGGCGCAGATATAAATCCTCAGGTTATGTGCAGTAATACAAATGAGCTATGGGTATGCTGGCAGAGTTATTCATCAGGCAACTGGGAGATAGTTGCCTCCCATCAACCCGGTTTTGCCGTTTCAGAAAACAATCAAAAATCTGAGGGAATAAATTTTTATGTATCACCAACTGTTTTTTCTGAACAACTGAAAATTATCACACCAGAACCATATCAGAGGATAAAAATCTATGATAATTCAGGTGTATTGGTAGAAAATCTGGTTAGTAATTCTGAGAATAGAGCTGAATGGCGAACCGCAGGAATCCCAATGGGAGTTTATTTTATTTTTTTAGAAAGTTCTTCCAAATCGCTGGCAAAAAAGGTTATATTCTATCGTTAAAAGATTATGAAAATTTCCAGATCCAATAAGAAGATCAAAGCAGTGCTTTTTGACCTTGATGGAGTGCTCGTTGATACATACAAAGTCTGGTATAAACTTTTCAATCAAACATTAACACATTTTGGATACGAGCGGATAGATTTAAAGACATTTGCAAAAAATTGGGGACAGAGCACAGAAGAAGATGTCAGAATATTTATGCCTGGTACAAGACTAAACGATGTGGTGAAATACTTTTCAAAGAATTTTTCAAAGTTCATTAAATATATGAAAGTCAATCCAGAGGCAAGAATCACTTTGCAAAATTTGAAAAGATGTGGATTAAAGATTGGTTGCATAACCAATTCACACCGTGATATCACCAAACTTGAGATCAAAAAATCTAAACTTGAAAAATTTCTGGATGTGGTTATAACTGCCGATGATGTTAAAAAGCCAAAACCCGACCCTGAAATGTTGTTAAAGGTGTGTAAGAAATTGAAAGTAAAGATAGACGAAATCATCTTCATTGGAGATACACCCACTGATCTGAAAACTGCAAAAAATGCGAGATGTCATTTCATCGGATATAAAATGACAGGCAGATTACATATTAAAAATCTCTCTGAACTTATACCCTTGATAATTGAGAAATTTTCATTATAATCTAAAAGAAAATATTTTTGCAAGCCTGAAGGTTTGCCATACATTTTAATAACAAAACTGAAAGGGGTTATAAATGGATAAATTGAAATATAAGATCATTATTGCCTTTATTCTGGCAAATTTTTTGCTATACGGTCAAATCAATGTTGAAATGGCACTGGATAAAGTCTCAAAAGCAATAAAATTACCTTTAAGCGATTTAAAAATAGAGAAAGAAGACTTAAAATTTTATGGATACGGAAAATTTCGCCTACAATTATTTGACCAATTTATTGACAATCCATTGAAAATAGATCTATATACAAGAATTCTATCCCACACCATCTTAAATAATGCTGATTCGTTATGGGCAATAAGTTATTTTCCCTGGGCAAGGATTGACGAAGGTGTGAGAAGGGGATTGATTCAGAGACAAAATGAACTATTAATGGACTCAATCCCCAAACAGGGAGATATGAATACAGCCCTGATAGATCTTTTGCAAAATTTCTATGGAACTGATAGTGTAGTAATAGATGGAATTCCAGAGGCCGTGAAAATTGGCATTTTTATGATACTCACCGAGATAAAGCACGCTATTGAGTGGATTGAGAAAGGAAATAAAAAGTTATCAAAAGAAGAACTTAATCAAATAATTAAAAATTTAATTGAAGCCGGTGAAGATGGATTATCAAATCCATACCTTGAAAATTTGATTGTAGATACTGATTTTAAGTCAATTGCTGCTGGCGCTATGGATTTATCATATGTTATACAAACAGCAATTGATTTAATGAAGGATCAAGGATTTATAAAAACAACAAAAATTGACACAAAATATGGGACTATCTTACTTGGAAGCATTGATGATGATATTTATAAACCAATCCCCTATCTTCTGATCATTGACTTTGGTGGCAATGATACATACAAATCAGGTGGAATCTCAGACAAGGAGCATCCAGTTTCAATTATTATAGATTATTACGGAGATGACAAGTATACAGGTGAAATTGGTTGTGGAACAGGGATAGCAGGTTTGGGATTTGTCATTGATTGTGATGGCAATGATACATATATCGCGGAAAAATTTGGACTGGGCACAGGAATATTTGGACAGGGGATAATTTTGGACCTTGCTGGAGATGATGAATATACTACAGATATTTATGGTGAAGGTGCGGGATTATTTGGAACCGGTGTATTATCAGATTTTTCTGGAAATGACAAATATGTAGGGTTTCAGGACTGTCAGGGATTTGGTTTTGTAAAGGGTGCTGGTCTGCTGATTGATAGAGAAGGTAATGATACATATATCGCACGGGATGATACAGTGAAATATCCTTCAGCCCAGACTCCAGAGCATAATACAAGTCTGAGCCAGGGTATGGGATTTGGTATAAGGGCAGATTTTACTGATGGCCATTCACTTGCCGGTGGTATCGGAATGTTGATTGATGGTGCGGGCGATGATAAATACTCATCCGGGGTTTTTGGTCAGGGCTGTGGTTACTGGTTTGGCCTTGGGTTCCTGATTGATTTTTCAGGAAATGATGAATACAACGGCATCTGGTATGTTCAGGGTGCTGGTGCACACTTTGCTGTGGGTGCATTGATTGATTCTACCGGCAATGATAAATATATTGCGAAAAATAACATGGCGCTGGGTGCTGGTCATGATTTCACACTCGGTGTTCTTTTTGATTATGAAGGGAATGATTTCTACAATGCGCCAAATTTGAGTCTTGGTGCAGGAAATGCCAATGGGATGGGAATATTCGTTGACTTGAAAGGTGATGATGAATATATCACGCATGGTGGAATAGTGCTTGGCAATGCAAGCACAGCAAGCAGGGGCAGTCTGAGGGATTATATGAAAACCATCGGCATTTTCATAGATGGCGAAGGAAAAGATAAATATTCAGAAAGAATTGAATCAGATAAAAAAATCTGGCATCAGAAACCGCCCTTAGAGCCACCATTGAAAACTGAGATAGGGATCGGAGTTGATTTTTGACGATGCACTAAATCCCAGAGATTCCTGTAGCGGTTTTGATACCATACTGCGTTTTGCCTCTAATTGCCTTGTATTGCCTTATCTTACCCTGTGATCTTTTCCGTTTCCCGTTCCACCTTTCACCCGAATTTCGTAGGAGCGGTTTCCAAACCGCGATAATAATCCTTGAAAAATCGTCTGGCGTTCTACGGTTGCGAAATGCGTTTCGTTGGACGGTTTCGTTTAACGGCTAAAGCCGAAATACAAATAATGTAAACTTGTTTATAGTTTAAAGGTTTGGAGACAAGATTGGGTTTTGGCTATAAATTTTGGGAGATTTGTTTTACTGCAAGGCTAAAGTCTTGCCCTACATTACTGATTAAATCCGCAATTCGCAATTCGCAATCCGCAATCTAATGAAAATTCCCCTTCTTCACCCCTTTTCACCCCTA
>JBNAVN010000068.1:0-11357 GCA_049700315.1 bacterium | reverse complement strand
GTGATATGTATTTTTCGGATTTAACTGGCGTTTGGGATGGTGACAAAGACAGATTGTGGGGCGAAATGCCAGAATATGGTGATACTGCTGATTGTTTTCCCGAGGTATTTGTAGCGAGGACAACACCTTATTGTGTTCAGGAAGTTAATAACTGGGTAGAAAAAACACTCTCCTACGAAAGAACTCCGCAACTTCTTGATTCTATTTCCTTGTGGTTCTACGATAACTTGTTTCCAATTGGCGATGCTTACACAACATATCCTGAATATTTTACGCATCAGTTTATACTGATGAATGATGCGCAAGAGTGTGTGAGAAGGCTTAGTGAAAGTTATACATTCAATAACATCCATCTTTTTGGCTGGCGAACGGTCTTCTGCGATTACTATCAAACATATAATTTTCATGCATACTGGCCCAGTTCACCCTCCCAACAACATGCTGGATTAAATCACTTGGGAAATTACAACAAATATATTTTTTCGTCTTCACTTGCTTCTTTCAATGGCGGTTATGATTCACATCTAATCGAAACATTCAACTACACATTAGAACCATCCGATACATGTATAATTGATGGATTTGTAGATGCGTATAACTCAATCGGTGCCTGTGCCTTTTTTGGATATACAAGACTTAATCTCGTATCTTATAGCATTGATCTTGAACACGAATTCTATGAGTGTCTTTTTTCTCCATATACTGGATCATATCCTCCTGAACCTGCCTGCACCCGTCTCGGTGTAGCTGAGGCACTCTCAAAATGTGGTGACAGAATTAACTGGTTAAATAAGTGGTACCGATATGTTTGTTACTCTCACAATTATTTTGGCTCTCCTTATACCGAAGCTTGGACAAATCAACCAAGGAATTTCAGTGTTAACCACCCACGCCAGGTCTATGTAGGAATCCCTATTCAATTTAGAGTAACGGTCCGAGATGCACTTACCGGTACTTCCGTTGCTTACGCAAAAGTGTGCCTGCACAAACCAAATGACATCTATAAAATGGGTTATAGTGATGCTAATGGTCAAATTACATTTACCATTACCCCGCAAACAACCGGAACGATTAGAGTTACCGTAACAAGAATTCACGATAATAATACTTACATCCAATATTTCCCTTCCCAAACTACCTGCATGGTTCTTGAACCACCAGGAGGCAGCCAATCTTCTGATTCAAATGAAATTCTGCCCACAACGCCTTGCATCTTACATTTATCAACGATTATTAGAAGTAGTATAACTATAATCTATGGTACTCCTGAACAGGGTGCACTTTCTATTGACATTTATGATGCAACAGGCTCAAAGGTTAAAACAATAATGCATCCAGATTTATCACCTGGTTGCCACCGCGAATCTGTAGATGCCAAAGGACTTGCCAGTGGCGTTTACTTTGTGGTCCTTAAACAAAACAAAGGGCAGGCCAGTAAGAAATTCCTGCTCATTAGGTAGTGGTATTATGTCTTATTACTCGCTACTATTATGAAAAAATGCCTGCGCCGTCTTTGTCCGATGAATTGGGGAGGTATTTATGAAAATATATACTTTGTTGCTGGTCTTTTCCCTGGGTTTCAGTCAGATAAACTGGTCTTACGAGACTATTGATTCAATAGAGGGTTTAGAAGCCGGTATAGGATTTGCTTCTTTAAAATTAGATAGCCTTATCGTGCCACATGTAGTATACTATAAATTAGTATGGGATACAACCTATCATGACACGGGATGGGCCAAGCTCATTTATGCATATAAAACTGATAATCAATGGATTGAAGAAACAGTTGACAGTAGTTTAGGTTCGGGTTTTACCAATTATTACCTCAGTCCCTGCCTATGTTTGGACAAGTATGACAATCCCCATATTGTTTATATCCACCACACAGAGGATAACATCCATTATCTTCATTATGCACAAAAATTTCATGGGCAATGGCTGGATACGATATTACTTATCGGTGTATCTAGGGCATCGCTATCGCTTGATACCAACGACTATCCTTGTATTGCTGTTACCCATAGAAGTGATATTGATACAGTCCAGCGGATAAAATATCTTTCCTGGAGTGGTATATTATGGGATTCCTGCACTGTTGACTATAATCAGCTACCTGATAATAGCCCCTCACTGGGGATTAACAGTAATAACAATCCCCATATCGCATACCTTCAAGATAATCCAGATTCGCTCAAATATGTTTTTTGGAATGGGGTTAACTGGATATTTTCTTGGGGAGAGTCTGTAGGGTCAGGTTGTTCACAATCATTATCGCTTGACATTAATGATTATCCTCATATTGCTTATAGTAGATTCGGATATTTATACTACACATTTTGGGATGGCAATGTCTGGAATACTGAAGGTCCGATTGAACCTGCAACCAAAGTTTTACTTGATCTTGATAGTTTATATTTACCTCATATTATTGCCATTGCCGAAGGTTTATTTCGTCCAAGATATTACTATCGTGATTCCTTAACCTGGCATTTATGCGGGTGGATAGAACCAGATCCGTATAGTGTTACATTCCACACGGTTTCGTTTTGTCTGGATAATAATGATCAACCTCATGTTGTCTATTTTTCAGATAATGGTTATGCAGGGAAGTTAAAATATGCCAAGGGCACATTTGTGGGGATAGAGGAGAATGATGCTGGATTCAGGATACACGATGCAGGATGGAGAATAAATATTCATCCGAATATTTCTTATGGTTATTTAACTATTGAATATAGCCTCCGAAATACAGGTGATGTAGAGATAGAAATCTATGATGTCATTGGTGCAAAGAGAAAATCAATAAAATTTAAGAATTGTCAGTCCGGAAATTATACAAAGATTCTCAATCTCAGTGACCTCGCGAGCGGAGTTTACTTTGTCGTTCTTAAACAAAACAATGAGCAGGTGAGCAAAAAGTTCCTGCTCGTTAAGTAGCGGGTGGTTTTCCTCTCTACTTGGTACCATTATGAAAATGCCTTCGCCGTCTCCGTATTTTAAGGAGGAACAATGAGAAAGATGTTAATTATCCTAATTCTTATATTTGCATCAGGCTTTAGCCAGATAAATTGGCAGATAGAAATTATCGATTCGGTAGATTACGCTCATAGCCAACCCAACGATTTTCGTTGGTGTGCTATTGGTTTGAATACCGATGATATTCCTTCAATTATTTATTTATTCCAAAGAAAACAAACTAATCTGCGCAGTTCGGTGTGATAACGGCTGGCAAAAAGAAGTAATAGAGAGCGGATTCCGCTATTACTCTTTTTCTCTTGTATTTGACAATCGCAATACTGCCCATATCAGTTATTATCGGTGGGACACAACCCTCAATAAGCTCTATCTCTGTTATAGCCATCGGGATAGTTCTGGCTGGTCAATTGATGTGGTTGATTCAAACATTTATTGGAGACATTGGTATGCCCTTTATACTTCAATAGATATAGATACTTTTGGGAAACCAGGTATTGCCTATATTACCTGGAATCTGAATCTAACTGATTCAATTTGCTACATAAAATATGCCCATTATAATGGCGCAAATTGGGATACCTCTGTGGTTGAATATGATTCAATGTATGTTCACATACAATCAATGCCAGATTGGAATCCATCTCTAAAATTCAATAAGAAAAATACCCCAATGATTGCTTTTAACCAATTATACCATTATCAGTATGAATATGATACAGTAAAAATTGGTTATTATGATGATACCCTGGATAGATGGATTGTTTCACCTGCAATCTATTGGCCACCCATGGGACAACCATCCCTTTCCTTGGAATTGGACAATCAAGATTTTCCCCATATTGCCCTTTGTCGCAATGGCACACTTGCCCATGCCTGGTGGGATGGTTCAGAATGGCAGATTGAAAGCGTAAACGCAATTTCTATAGGTGATTACGGCGCCATAATTGATCTTGAATTGGATAGCTTAAATAATCCTCATATTGCATTTCAAGGGGATATGCTCACACCTTTCCCTGATTACTGTTATTATGATGGCACCTGGCATAGTTATATACCCTTTGATGACTCTCTACTCCTACACCCGCGCGGCGGTATCTCCATTGTTCTGGATAATACGAGTTCCCCTCATATTGCCTATGCGTGTGGATATTATAATGGAAATACAGATATGATGGCCATCACATCAAATATGCCAAAGGAACATTTGGGGGAATTGGTGAAATAGCAAATCGGATACCTAAAGTAAAGGATATAATAAATATTTTTCCAAATCCAGCAAAAGGGATGGTGAATATTGAATATATTGTTGCTACGCCTGATAAGACAGAATTATTGCTCTACGATGTTACTGGTTCGCAGGTAAAACTTTTAAGATACGAAAAACTTGCCCCTGGCCCCTGGTTATTACCGGGAGAAAATAAACACCAAAGACCTCGCCAGCGGTATTTACTTTATTATTCTTGAACAAAATGGAGAAAAAGTATGCAAAAAATTCCTGCTTGTAAAGTAAGACAAACCGAGGACATTATGAACTGGTATAGGCTGTTTATTTTATTATTGCCATTACTCTCTTCAGGAACAATCACATTTGAAAAAACCTACGGTGGCATAAGTTATGATATGGGTTATTGTGTGAAGAACGCGCCGGATAAAAGTTTTATTATGGTCAGTTTCATCGATGTCCGAAACCTCTCCTCCGGCATTTACTTTGCGGTTTTGAAACAAGGTAATGAGCTGGTTTCAAAAAAATTCCTAAAGATAAAGTAAAATACCAAAATGGCTAAAGTAAGGCAAAATAATGAATTTTTCAAAATTAAATTATTTTATTATTCCATTATTGTTTAATAATGGAATGATGGAATGTAGCAGAATTGGTAATAAGAATTATTTTTTGATTTTCAAATTAATGTATTATGACAAATTTTCTGGTTTCCGAAAATCCGTTTTCTCGGGCCAATCTTACAAAATATACGCCTGAAGGAACAAATTTATTGTTATTATCCCTGCAGTCCCAGACCAATCTTGCTGATTGATTATTTGACTTCAGATAAAAAGATTTGACAGACCTGCCTGTGATATCGTAAATATCAAGATGTATGGACTCGTTATTAAAAAGTCCTGTAGCATTAACTCTGAAGATAATATTTCTGTGGGATGGATTGGGAAAGATTTCAACCTCTGGAACATACCCAATTATTTTTGCTCGTGTTTTTTCCTCTATTCCAACCGGCAGGAGGATAGGTATCTTGATATAATAGGGATTGCTGGCGACTGCACGAAAAGCATTGATTTCTCCAATATACCGACTGCTATCTATCTGGAGTCCGGTATGGACATAATCACTGTCATAACGGTCTGAATTTGCATAGGTCCAGCCTTTTATCATCGGAAAACTATCAGGAAAATATACGGTAAAATCATTCACAAAGGTATTTGTCATATCCATACTTCCTGTGCTATCTGAATGAACTGCAAATTCAATTACAATGATTGGTTTGGCAGGATTGAGTGCAATGAGTGTATCATAACACTCAGAGATTACTTTTGACAGAGTTCTTGGTGTATCATTGATAACACCGTGATGGGCACTTATTGAATGGCAGTCAACATATTCATCAGTGTAATAATTGGAAAGGTTTGACCAATTACCAAAATGGGCACCATTCACTATCGGATGTGTCTGCATAGTCCAGATGACATTTGTGGCGCCAACATTTTCAAAAACATTTTTGATATGTAGCAGGGCATCTTTAAGCCGCTCCGGACCATCCGGGACATTGGGGTCACCATAATAATTGCTAATGCTTTCTGCGGGCACAGTATCACAATATTGAAGCAGACTGTCTACAATCCAGGTTGTATCCATTGCACCAAGAAGTGAGCGCGGGGGCATATGTTTGCCGTCCGCACCAAAATTTGACAAGCCATGATACGAAGTCCAGCCCTGATTGTATTCTACAGCCGGATTGAGGATGATTGGTTTTTTCCAATTCCTTATTTCAGTAGCAAAATCTGCAAGTTGTGCATCAAATCTACCTTCAATAATATCCTTCAGTCGGAACAAAGTATCCAATATCGCACCATAGGAATTGCTCCTGCGGGCATTTAAGATCGGCCATTGATAAACAGGGATTGCACCGTAGCGCGCGATGAAATCACAATTTCCCCGATCAAAATGATAAAATGTGGTGGTATCACCCCAGCCCGGAACAAAAACAGCAGCCAGCGCGCTTTTTAAAGAAGTAATAGATTCAAAATCATAAAACTCATCACTCCAATACTGAAGGGGGAAGATTCCGGTATAAGTGCCTGAAACAGGAAAATAGAGCCGGGATTGTGGATAAGAACCTGTGTCTAATGAGTCGGTTCCAGCATAGGCCTCTAAAATATTAAACCAGCCATCATTGTCCGCATCCCAGTCAATTTCATTGGGAATACCATCGCCATCAACATCCTGAGGTGAGATACTATCTGCGGTAAAGTACCCAATGTTATCAATATAAAAGTTCTCATTCCGACCTGCTTGTCGGCTTTGCGGTGCTATAAATAGTGCCTGGATATGACCGGGATTAATCTCTGGTCTGGTCACTGCCCTGGGTGGATAACTGAATTCATTCCAGGGTATATAATAGGCTCTCCAGATGGAATCAAGGGTAACCCGCACAAATGGCAATGGGTCAGTGAGTGGATTGATTTCACTGATAATAAGATTGATATCCCAGATTCCATTGCCCCTGGCATAAAATACAATCCCATCCCCCTGGAAAGAACCATTGAAATAAAAACCCGCAAAAACGCACCAGTGCCTTCTCACTACTATTGTGTATGTCCCATGGCCAGCATAAACACTTCCATAACCACTTCCTGAATCTGCGGTAAATGAAGCACTGCAGGAATCAGTTTTAATAACCACCCAGAGATATGGATTTAAGGTATCTCCATCCTCAAAATCTTCCAATATTGTGACTGCTCCTTGAACCGGTTGAAATCCTGTCAATATAAGAACCAATCCCAAAAAAAGAAATCCTTTAATCCTGATGATATTTTTCTTGCCTGCCATTTTTATCTCCTTTAATGAAGAATCAACAATTTCTTTGCGGGATAAATTTTATTCCCGACCTTTAATGATACAAAATATATCCCATTGGTCAAATTATGCGGTTCATAAACGATAGAATATGACCCCTGATTTAATTCTTTATCAATTATCTCTGCGACTTCAGCACCTGATACATCAAATATTTTCAATGATACGTAATTTTTGCGAGGAATTGAAAATTGAATTGTAGCTGTTGAATTTAATGGATTTGGATAAATCTTTAAAATTTCTTTAGGGTGTATTGAATATCCCTGAAAATCGTAAATCCCACTTACATTACCATTGGTATCAGCCTTTATCACCCAGAAATCAGCAGGACCAAGTGTCAGACTATCCCAGGAATTTGCATCCCTCCAGCCGGCGATAATTATTCCTCCATCAGAAGTAGGGATAATACCTGAAGGGTCGTCGTTCAATGGTCCCCCCCACCACTTTGTCCATATTGTATCACCATTGTCGTTTAATCTTAATAGCCACCAATTGTCATAATCCATTTCTGGCGTGGTATAGGTTTGTGAATAAGCAGCAAGATAATAGCCACCGTTATTGCTCTGGAGAATACTCATTCCACCATCATATTTCCCATAGCCGCCAATAGTTTTTGTCCAGACTGTATCAGCATTGGCATTCAATTTTAATACCCAGATATCGCGGCAAGGGAAAATATCATATACACTTCTGCTTCCTGCTATTATTGCTCCACCATCACTGGTTGGTCTTATATCAGCAAATTGGGTCAGACTGTCTTCATCAAGAACCACAAGTTTCAAAACATTGCCTGATGAATCAATCACAAAATAAGATGCAAAACCCATATAGGCAATGAACCAGGGGCCGACTTGAAGGGAATCGGTTACACTAAATGTAGTTATCAAATAGTTGCCATTCTGGAATGGAATGATACCTGAGCCATTGTCCTGGTAATTTAAATCGTATGTCTTTGTCCAGATTGTATCACCATTTTGATTCAGTTTCAAAAGCCAGACATCTGAACCACCAATTTGAGTTCCAAATGACCTTGTATCACCAAGAATCATATACGTCCCATCCGGATTTTGAATGATTTCTCCGCCATTGTCTTCTCCAGCTCCGCCAATTCTTTTATCCATTAAAGAGTCACCATTCTGACTGAGTTTCAAGAACCAGAGTTGTCTTTTTACTGAAGGATTTACATATCTGCTGCCGGTAAAAACGAGTTCGTTATTGCTGTTTATGATTACATCAAATATAAAATCCATACCAGCACCTATGCCCATTGACCCGACCCGCCTTGTCCAGAGCGTATCACCGTAAGCATTTATCTTAACAATGTAACCATCAATGCCCCATAAGTTAAATGGAGATCTGTTGAAGGTTGCACCAGAAACAACAAAATCACCATTAATAGTCTCTACAATCCCACCGAGTGCAAATTCTGCACGATCAGGTATCCCATACCGTCTTTCCCAGGTGGGAATCTGGGTAAAAAATAAAGACAAAAAGGAAAAGAAGAAAAAAATTATAACCTGCCTTTTATAATAGTGTCCAATTATATTTAAACTACCTCACCTGTCAAGAGAGATTTCTCTTTTATTTTTTCATAGAACCTCCGAATCGATAAAAACCTTTAGGCTTTAGCCAGGTCAAAAGGCGAACGAAATCTTGAAGTCATTTCAAATTTGAAATGATTGTTATTTATCACTAAACAAAAGCCTTGACTTTTTGTCAAAATAGAGTAAAATAACTAACTAAAGGAGTGTGTGTTATGGATAAAGCGATTGAAATACTGAAAAAGGGTATAATTATAGAGAAAAATGGGATTAAAAATTATCTTGATTTTGGTGCTCACACAAAGGATGTAAATGGTAAAAATATGTTTATCAAACTGGCCCAGGATGAGTTGACCCATATGGAGGTTCTGGAAAAAGAACTTGATAGTATAATGTGTAATAGAACATGGGTATGTGAAAATATCCCGGAATCAATCATTGAAAAGGTAGCGCCGAAGATAAGGGATATTGACAAAATTAAATCAGAAAAGGGTCTTGATGAACTTGATGCCCTCAAAACCGCACTTGAACTTGAAAAAAAATCTATTGAATTCTATACCGAAGGACATAAGAATCTTGATAATCCAGATGCGGAGCGCCTTTTTGAAAGGTTGATTGAAATGGAAGAGTCCCATTACGATTTAATACAAGCAGAGATTGACCATATTGAACAGACTGGATTCTGGTTTGGGATAAGGGAGTTCACGATGGAAGGAGAAAGAGAATAGGAGATATTATGGAAGTAAAAAAAGCAATTGAAGGATTGAAGATTGCGATGCAGACCGAATTGAATGGTATTGAATTTTACAAAATTGCCGCGGAAAAGACTGAAGATATGAAAGGAAAAGAAGTTTTTAAAACACTGGCAGAAGATGAGATAAAGCATTTCAATGAATTAAGGAGACAGTATGAACATCTATTGAAGGATAATGATTGGCTTTCTAAGATTGAATTGGGAACACCTTCAATTTTTACCGGTGAAAGCCCAATATTTACCGAAGAGATAAAATCACGCATAAAGGAGAGACATTTTGAAATGTCTGCATTGAGCATAGGTGCGCTTCTTGAGACGAATTCCATTGAATTTTACCGAAAGATGAAAGAAGAGGCTGATGACCCGGTTGCCCGCGAACTATTTGAAAAACTACAGAAATGGGAAGAAAAACACCTTGAGGCGATTACAAAGCAACTTAATATACTAAAAGAAGATTACTGGGCAGAGGCCCAGTTCAGTCCATTATACTGATGAAAGAATTCAAGTGCCAAAATCCAATAACCAAACAAATCCTAAATCTTCAAATATCCAAAAAATTATTTATAACTTTAGATTTTGACGAGCGAAAGAGAGGAGGTTTATGCCATTCTATTCTGAAAAAGTGATGGACCATTTTCAGCATCCGAGGAATGTTGGTGATATTCCGGATGCTGATGGTATTGGTGAGGTCGGCAATCCGGTATGTGGGGATATGATGACCTTTTATATAAAGGTCAAGGATAACCATCTTGTGGATATAAAATTTAAAACCTTTGGCTGTGGTGCAGCAATTGCAGTATCTTCAATAGTTAGCGAGATGGCAATGGGTAAGACGATTGATGAGGCTCTGAAGATTACCAATGAACTCGTTGCCCAGGAACTTGGTGGTTTACCTCCAAACAAAATGCACTGTTCTAATCTTGGCGCTGATGCCCTGCATAAGGCTATTGAAGACTATTTAAAAAAGAAGGAGCAGAAAGATGCAGGAAAAGTGTAAATGTCCATTCTGTGACAGCGAATTATTGATGAAGTGTTTTGAGCCTCTCTTTTGCACAGCCTGCAATATTGAATTGGTAATCTGCCCGGAATGCAAAAAGTTGTATAATATCACATTTGAAAAATGCCCACATTGCGGAAAGGAAAATGAAAGGAGGAAATAATGAGCATACTTGATGAGAATGTAAAAAATGAAGTGAAGAAAAACCTTGAGGGACTCAAACAGCCGGTTAAAATAATTGTTTTTACTCAGGAATCGCCGATTGTGATGCCCACAGTTGAATGTGAAAACTGCAAGGATAACAGGCTCTTGATGGAAGAAATCAGTGAACTATCTGATAAAATAAATCTTGAAGTTTATGATTTCCTCAAGGATAAAGATAAGGTAGAACAATTTAAAGTTGACAAAATTCCTGCCAATCTAATCCTGGGAGAGGTTGATTATGGAATTAGATTTTACGGTATGCCTGCAGGCTATGAATTTTCAACCCTGATTGAAGCAATAAAATTGGTATCCAATCGTAATTCAGGATTGAGTTCCGAATTAAAAGAAAAGATAAAGACAATTACAAAACCCGTTGATATAAAAGTCTTTGTAACCTTAACCTGTCCCTATTGCCCACAGGCAGCAGTAACCGCGTTTAAATTTGCGATGGAAAATCAAAATATCAGTGCGCAAACAATCAATGCCCAGGAATTCCCTCATCTGAGCCAGCGTTACAATGTCTTTGCAGTTCCCAAAATAGTCATAAACGAAACAACACAATTTGAAGGCGCCTTAGCAGAAAATGTATTTCTTGAAAAAATCAGTGGCAGTCTTTAAAAATTTAAGGAGGTTAGCATGAAAAAGACTAAAAAAACAATAAAAAAAGGCACAAAGTATGTGTGCAAAGTCTGCGGATTGAAGGTGACAGTGGATAATGTATGTGGTTGTGCTGAGGCACACCCGATTATCTGCTGTGGAAAAGAAATGGTTCCAGTAAAAAAGACGATTACAAAAAAG
>JBNAVN010000067.1:0-11491 GCA_049700315.1 bacterium | reverse complement strand
CTTGCAGTCAACAGGTGTAGGGTCCAGATTTATCTGGACGAAATTAGACGAAAAAATGTAGCGGTGCGATTCATCGCACAATGTAATAAAATTAGTCAGAATTGTAGTGTCCATCTCAAGATGGACGAAAAATATTTGCTTCGTAAATGAGGATGTATGAAGAAAATTATAACATTAGCAATAGTTATGGTTAGCATCTTGATGGCTGACTGGCACAGAATAATTGGTTGGTCTGATTTGCCTTTGCCACCGAAGAAAGAAGTCGTGAAATCGGATACCGCTGGTGTTTTTATTAGAACTGCACTCTATGGTTTCAATGAAAGGGATACGCTGATTGATGACAAAAATTTCCAGCAGATTACAATTCCGGAATCAGAATTGGACCGTGATACGATACGGGCTGGCAAACCACAGATTCCTTATATCAGACTGCTTATTGCCGTGCCTGATTCCTGTGGATTTAATATTACTCTTTATCCAGTTTATTACACACTCTTTGATAATTATTTAATTTATCCAATACCACGGATTGTTTTCAAGGATTCGGGTGGCATTATTTCATTCAAAGAAGTCTATACTTATGATACAACATTTTATCAGAAAGATACCCTCTATCCGAACAAGTTCTACGAAATCAAGGGCGATGGCCACTGGCGCGACCAGCGGGTCTTGGAGGTATTTTTATATCCGGTCCGATTCAATCCCCAGAAGAGGTTGATGTATTTTTATACGGGAATAGACTTGAAGATTGAATATACTGGTAAAAAATTTCCCAATACCAATGGTCTTGGTCCATTTGAGGATATTGGTAGAGAGATATTATTGAATTATCCGGGAATTGACCGTTCGGTTCCTACACCCCCTCCACCATCGGTTCATTATTATACTGATTTATTAAATCCGAACAATGTTGCAGATTACATTATCGTGACTCAGGATGAGTTTCTTATCAATGAGACTACTTCGCGCTGGATTCATGATTTTGCCCAATGGCGGGTTGAGCATAATCGGTTTGATGTTGGGATTGTGAAGGTGCAGGATATTTATGAGCAATTCGGTCCCCAGGGGCAGGATTCAGCCCAGGTGCGTAATTTTCTTATTTATGCCTATGAGCATTGGAAGGCTTATGGGCCTTCTGATGGACATTTTACCTATTGTCTTTTTGTTGGTGATTGGGATTATGTGCCGAGTGCCTTGAGTTATTATGAGGGCTGGTTAATGGCTTATGAATTATATTTTGCCCTTATGTGTGGTGACGATTTATTCCCTGATATAATGTTCGGGCGTTGGCCTGTGAAACCAAATCAGCAATTGGTTAGTGTCGCAAAGAAGACACTCAATTACGAAAAGTATCCAACACTTGGCAATTGGCGGCGTCAGGGACTTCTCATTGCTGGTGATGGTGATTATATGAATGAGTTTGACAATACCATCACCGCAGTAAAACCATATCTTACTAATATCAGGTATGATACCTTGGTGGTCCGCTATTCACAGGTAAATGACCCGGGAGGTTTTGCAAGTAAAATCCAGGATAACATTAATGGTGGTGCGATTCTTACTCTTTATGTTGATCATGGTGGGCCACAAACCTGGTGGCACAATTATGATACTTCTTATGTAAAAAGCCTAAAAAATAATAATCGTAACCCAGTGGTCCTTGCAAATGCCTGTCTTACGGGAATGTTTCAGTGGGATAAAACAGGTTCAGCACCCAGCAATTATCCGCCCGATACCTGCATTGGTGAGCACTTTCTGTTCAATCCTGATGGTGGTGCGGTTGCTTACTGGGGTGCGACGACCTATTGTGGACTTTATCCTTCTGTCATTCAGCAGATGTTAGAAAGGCTATTTGTCCGGCAGAACTGGATTTTAGGCAAATTTTTAGTTATGAGCAGTCTGCCTGGGGCGCAATATCCTGGTTATACCTGTCTATTAGGTGATCCGGCCCTGGATTTTGGTGATTATACTGCCTATCCTGATTTACCGGATTTGGTTATCAGGCCCCAAGGGATTGATATTGAGTTATTAGCGCCTTACCCCTATCCTTCAGGTGGTGCAACGATTCCCATAAAGGCAAAGGTTTATAACATTGGTCATGCCCGGGCAAACAATGTCCGGGTCAATTTAAGGGTATCAAAAGAGCAGACCATTTTTTATACTGAAGATATTGTTGTGTCAGAGATTAAGCCTCGTGATACTGCAGTAGTCATTGCTCACTGGAATACTGGGCAAAGTCATCCTAATTTTTATGGGGAAATTGGGGATTGTGAGATTGAGGTTATTGTTGACCCGAATAACCAGATTCAGGAATCCTGGGAGTATAATAACCGGTCTTCAATAACGAAAAAAACTGCCCTTTATCCAAATCAGCCCAATTGGCCCAAAAAGGTTAGTGCTAATACCCAGCCGGCGATTGCCAATCTTGATGCTCAGGGCGGTGTGGAGGTTATTTATTTTGTGTGTGATTCTATTTATGTCTTCAATGCGGATGGGAGTCTCTTTTCTCATTGGCCAAAATATTTTAAGGGAGTTTCTGGTTTTGGTGTTGGTAATATTACTGGTGATGATTGTCTGGAGGTAGTTGCGGTTTCAGAGCAATTTATTACGGTTTATGACTATCAGGGAAATGTTCTGCCGGGTTATCCCGTGGAGATACCTTATTATGGATATGGGTATCGTCTTAGGGGTTTGCCTGCGCTTGGTCGGATCAGGGGTCAATTGGATGGTTATCTTGAGATTGTGGTATTGATTGTGAAAAAAGAAGATGCGCCGCCCTTGCAAGTTGCACCGATGAAGGTATTGGTTTACGATTATAGTGGTCAGTTGGTTTATGAATTCAATTCTTCCCGGGAAGTTAGCAATATAACTCCTTCAGGGGTTTCTATCGCTGAGATCAGGTGTGTGGGGATTGATGATTTTGATGAAATTGCAGTCACCTACTGTTATGATGTGCCAAGGGTTGATATTTTTAATAAGCATGGATTGATAAAGACCTTGAATTTTGGGAATAGAACCGTGCTTCCTGCGCTGGCGGATTTAAATGGTGATAGTTACGCGGATGTGATTGTGGGATGCAGTGATAACTACATTCGTGCTTATGATGTCCAGAATGACCGACTCCTCTGGGAACAACCAACCGAAGGACCGATAAACTCTTCACCGGCAGTGGGAGATATTCATCCTCTGCATGAGGGTGTTGAAATCACCTTTGGGAATGATGCAGGCTGGGTGCATTTGAGGGAAAAAAGACGGGGTTCGCACATTTATCCTTGGCCTTACGAAGTTAATCCTAATACTGCGGTTCAGACTTCTCCAGCAATTGCCAATATCAATGGGGATGCATATCTGGATATAATAATTGGGGCGAATAATCAATATATCTATGGATTCAAATATACTAGAGATTCAATCCCACCATTCCCTCTGCCTCTATTTGGTCAGCCTTCTTCTCCAATCATCGGTGATATTGATGGTGATGGAAAAAGTGAAATCATTCTTTCTTCGTCTGATGGCTATCTCCATATCTGGAAGAATCTAAATAGCAGAGTTTCCCAATATCTCCTTGAATGGCCCCAATTCCACCACGATTATCAAAGAACTGGTCTATACAACTGGAGTCCATAGTATGATAACGAATAAAATAAATCATTTAATTTTTTACTGCCTCCTTATTTTCTCTATACTCTTTCCTTGCTACTTGCTCCTCTATTCATATCCACCTGGCTGGTCAGATGACATATTATTGACACCTGAAGATGATAATTCACGTGGTGGTCCTGATGTTGATGTCGATAGTTTTAACAATGTCTGGGTCGTCTGGGATAGTGCCCACTGGGTCAATGGCACAGGAGAAGTTCTTTATTCTCTAAGGGATAGTCTCGGCGGATGTTTGATTCCTGAAACTGATGTATCAAATAATGCGTCTTTTTCCATTTGCCCAAGCATTGCGGTTGATGTTTCAAACAATGTTCAATTCGTCTGGTTGGACCAAACTCCATTAGGTTTAGGTTTGTGGCATGCAAAACTTGCCAATGACGGCACGGTGATCATCCCTCCGCATATGGCGGTTAGTGGTAATGATGTAGATGTCCCCCTCCCTGATATAGTTCTTAACAAATACCAGGAAATCAATGTGGTCTGGGCCGAAATGCTTTACGGTTATAGTCAAATTGACTACACAAAATTGGATTCAATGGGCAATCCAATTATTCCCAAATTGAAAGTTTCACTGGATACTTTTTATGCTTACTGGCCTGGTATTGGTGTTGACAGTTTTGCCAACAATCATTTAGGGTATCGCTGTGATAGTGGTATACAAGACCGTTTTGCCTATACGAAATTAGATAAAAATGGTAATGTATTAATTGACAACAAGTTCTTTGGCACAGGATGTGTTCCTACATTTATTGCTGATAGAAGTCAGAATATTCACATTGTTTATGGAGATCCTGCAGGTCCCGGCAATAGTGTTAAATATCTTAAACTTGACCAGAACGGTAATGTTCTTATCGGTCCAAAAACACTTAGCATTCATGAAGACAATGACATTCCTCATATGGCAATGGATTCCTTACAATATCTTCATGTCGTATGGGCATTTAGTAACTGGGTTGATACTATGGGTATTATGTATACAAAGTTAGATACACTTGGAAACTTTGTCATTCCACCGATGCCAGTGGTGTATTGGCCTATTGCGATATGGCCTGCGCTAGCGCGCATTACGGTGGATAAAAATAATCGTCTTCATCTTGTCTGGATGGACCAGCGATTAGATTCTGCAAATGTGGAAGATATCTTCTACAAGCGGGGTGAAAATGAACAAACGATAAAAGAACTGGCACGGTTAAAGGCACAGAACCAGCCCAAGATTTCCATTGCTCCCAATCCCTTCGTCAACGAAACAAAAATAACTTTCTTTCTTTCCCAAGAAACAAAGAACTTCGGAATTGAGATATTTGATATTCTCGGCAGAAAAGTGAAACAATTTAACAATTTAACCAATCACCAATCATCATATAACCAGGTTTTGTGGGATGGAATTGACGAAAATGGTAAAGTGCTCTCCAATGGCATCTACTTTGTAGTTCTGGAAAATGGTAAAGACCGTCTAACACAGAAACTCATTCTCATAAGATAACAAAATTTGGTGGGAGAACCAAGCCAATTATTTTGGTTCTCCCACCACTCCCTCTGGGTAATAGGTAAGCTGTGTCACAATTCAAAACAAATTTTCATTTTTTAAAAAATTCCCCACTTAAAGGCAAAAATAGGGATATTTTTGTAATGTCTTTCCCCATTTTACCATTAAAAAATAGGGTTTTTTAGGTGCCATTCCCCACGGATTTTAAAAGAGGGGGGTTATGACACAGCCTCTTTAGGTTTGCATTAATTTCCTGGAGTAGGGACTTTAGCCCCGTATACCACGATTAACGAAACCATATAACGAAACGGGTAGTGAAACCGTCCAGAACAGAATATTTTTTAAGGTGGATACCATGTCTTGAGACTCTGCATTTGAGTATTGACAATTACCTCTTCCTGGATAAAATTGAAGATAATAAGATAAATCGGGGCCGTAGCCCAGTTGGGAGAGCGCTTGACTGGCAGTCAAGAGGCCACGGGTTCGAATCCCGTCGGCTCCATTAAAAAAGAAAGGAGAAATATAATGAGAAGAAATATTGCTTTATTTACATTGATAGGCTTAATTCTATTGGGCTGTGTTGCAACACAACCAGTACAAAAGACCGAACCTGAACCTACTGAGGATGCAAAGAATAAAGCAACGGAAGAATATTCAATAGGTTACGAATATTTGAAACAAACAAAATATGATGATGCGATAATACATTTTAAGGAAGCAATCAAATTGTATCCCAAACATTATGCTTCTTATATCGCCCTGGCGCAGAGTTACCGTGCAAAACATGAGATAAGCACTGCTGAATCTGTATATGTTTATGCAAAGAAGATTGACCCCAAAGATACTCGCGCTTACGAAGGGCTCGCTGCGTTATATGCCGACCAGAAGAAATATGGTGAGGCAATAAGTGAATATCAGGTTGCCCTACAATTTGATTCCACTAATATCAACATTCTGAATGGAATCGGTTTTATTTACACAAAGATAAAAGAATATGACAAGGCATTGGAATGTTATTTTAAAAGTCTAAGATATGAATCTGATAATCTGGTCGCAATCAAGGCAATAGCAAATATTTATGTTGAAAAAGGTGAACCAGAAAAAGCAGTCAGTTATCTTGAAATGCTCAGGGAAAAGAGGCCTGAGGCGCTGGATGTTAGAGAGTTGTTGGCTAAGACTTATCTTGATTTAAAATACTATGATAAGGCAATTGTTGAGTATAATTTCCTTCTGAGTAAGAAACCGGACTATTACTTCTATCACCTGCAATTAGGTTCCATCTATGTAAAACAAAAAAAATACACCAGTGCTGAAAAAGAATATCAAGAGGCAAAAAAACTCGCGCCGGATAATCCATTGCCCATCCTTTATCTTGCAGATTTACAGATAAGCAGAGGCAAATTGAATGAAGCAGAGAATATGGTGCGTGAGGCGTTAAAGGTCTCTCAGGACAATAACTATGCCTATGTATTGTTGGGCGACATTTATGAACGTAGAGGATTTCAGAGAAAGGCTGTCTGGGATAAGAAAAAGACAAAGTCCAATATCGGTGAAGCAAAGGCTGCGGTCAGCCTTTTGAATCAGGCAGAAAACTATTATACCCAAGCGCGGGATGATAGCCAGTTCGCCTCATATGTGCGCACTGAGATTGAGCGGTGTGATGTCTGGATAAAACAGTTGAAAGAAGATATCTGGTTCATTGAGGGAGGTAAAAAGTAAAGGAGGCAAAGATGTTTAATCAGCATTCAAAGGGAGTTTCAGGATTTGGAATAATCTTGATTATTATCATAATTCTTGTGGTGGGTTATGTTGGATACCAAGTCTTTCGCATCCAGTTCACCTACTCGTCAGCGAAAAACAAGGTTGAGGATGTAGTGAGAATAGGTCCTGTCAGGTCGGATGCAGAAATCCTCAGCGATCTATTGGAACAGTTCAGAGAAAATAAAATTCCATTTGACTCTGCGTATGATACCATCTATATTGATCGCAGTATCCGTGATTCTTTTCGGATTTACTGCGCCTACAATGATTCTTCAAATATCTTTGGATTTTACACTTATTTCCGGCATTTGGTCATTGATGTGATAATGCCCATAAAGGCAGGACAATAAGAAATGCTCCACACCCCGGTTCTACTGCTCAATCAGAATTTTGAACCACTTACAGTTTTAAAAATGAGAAGGGCAATAACCCTATTATTATTAGGTAAGGTTGACCTGATTGAGAATGACCGAAATAAGATACTTCACTCTATTAATATTGAACTGCCGGTACCTTCGGTTTTGCGTTTGAAGTATTATGTGCAGATCAAACGCAAGGAAATACCTCTCAACAAGAAAAATATTATGAAAAGAGATAATAATGAGTGTCAGTATTGCGGGAAGAAAGGTGGTCAGATGACTACTGACCATGTAATTCCAAAGGCATTGGGTGGTGAAGATTCCTGGGAAAATCTTGTGTGTGCCTGTCTTGAATGTAATAATCGGAAAGGGAATAGGACACTCCAGGCCGCCAATATGAAATTGCGCAAAAAACCAAAGAAGCCAAGTTATTTCACATTTGTGCTCAGGGAGATCGGAAATCCGGATGATAAATGGCGGCCTTATTTATTTCAATCCTGACAATTGCAAATATAACCAGTAATTCCAAGAGTGACATTGTGATTGAAACCGTGGGAAATACATTTTTCTCCTCAAATTTTCTCATCACTAAATACAAATCCATCAAGAGACATCGTGATCTTGAAAAATTCATAAAGGCCATTCTTGATACATATGGTGATGCAGGGTTTCCTTTCTGTAGCATTCGTCCTGAATTTATTGATGTTGATAGTACTACAACAAAACTGATACTGAATATTTCGGAAGGGGAACGAATTATTATTAAAGATTATCTACTAAAAACTGATGGTAAAACAGATATTGCCCCCTTAAGAAGAATCGCACATATCCGAAAGAACCAATATTTTTCTCTGGAGAATCTGAATCAGACAAAAAGGGCGATTCTGAAGACAAATGCATTCAGTAGCATTAGTGAATCTATTGTGAAGAACGGAGATGATTATTATCTTGTTTTTGACCTCAATGAAAAATCATCTGATTATTTGGCAGTAACCGGCTCGTTTGCTGAAGCAAATAATTACTTTATGATTGATCTTAACTCTTTGAATTTCTTTGGCACTTTACGTCAATTCCGGTTCTGTTATGAAGCAAATATTGCTCTACAAACCAGTAAAAGGCTTTTCAAAATCAATTTTATAGAACCGGTAATTCTTAATCCCGTCACCTTCCATTCTGAGCTCTCGTTGTGGACCTATGACTCAGCAAGATTCACCGAACTCAATGGCAGATTTGTTGCACCACTGAACAATAACATCAGTATGGTGTTGTCAAGCGGTATTGAGATGACAAATTATTTGTCTGACACTGGTAACTACAGTAATACGCATACGTTGTTGGGCACAGGTGTTCAGACAGAATACGAAATGAATAATATTACCTTAGAAAATAGTATCACACTTGACTATCTTTTCAGAAAGGAAAAAAGGTGGCGGATAAGATATGATGGAGTAATTGAATTTGCAAAATTTTTCGTCAAACCACACTGTTTAATTGTAGAAACAGAGAAGTTTCAATATTTTGACTATATCCGACTCGGTGGCGCAGATAATCTACGTGGCTATATGGAAGACGAATTTTTGGTTAAGAAAGCCTGGTGGTTAAATCTGGAATACAAAATCCTGCCCATCTATCCTATTTTGGACATAGCCTGGTTGGACAGAGATTATACATATTCCTATGGTGCAGGCATTGACGCTCAAACAAATTTCGCCAACGTCTCAATAGCCTTTGCCTGGCCTGAAAAAGGAAAATGGACTGATGGGAAAATACACTTCTTGTTTAAGAAAGGTTTTTGAAGGAGGTTAACTTGTTATTATTTTTCCTATTAAACACAACAATCCCAATTGATTCACCTTTGAACACAGTAATATACTATCTTCAAACAAGGGGTTTTGCACGCATTCAAACAATCAAACCCTTTGAGATTGATGATATCGTTCCAGAGATTGACACTCTTGTATTTTTAGATGAAAAGTTGAATCCTATTGATAGAAATTTTGTCTCACTGTTCAGTCCGCTCCTTGTTAAATCCAATGATTTTTATACAGTTATTAATGTGGATGCAGAAAATCAAAACTTTAAGGATTTCTATGGCAACCTGAACCTGCAATTATCAGGTAGGATTACAAATCACATTTCTTTTGGCGAGGCAATCAGATTTCATTTCGGAACTCAAATTGACAGTACCGGTCCCAAACCCTGGAAAGACATTGTCCAGGCATACTTAAATGAAGGTTTTCTGAAAGTAGCAAACAAAAATGCTGAATTTATCTTGGGAAGGCGCAATCTACTCATCGGGTTCGGAGACGCATACAGTTTAATCTTGTCTCCAGCAAAACAAGGATATGATGGATTTTTGCTCACCTACGACGGAAGATATTACGAATTCTCTTCAACATTTTCAGTTCTGGATATTAAGAAACTCAGATTTATTTCAACCCACAGGCTTGGCTTGAATTTACATAATTTTAAATTAGGTTTTTGCGAATCTATTCTATGGGTAGATGAATTAGAACCGCTATATTTGAATTTCTTCCTGCCATACTATCTCAGTCAATGGGGCATAGATAGAAATGACAATATAATGTGGTGCCTTGATGGTTCATTCAATATTTCTAATACCACTGTGTTTGGCGAGTTTCTTATTGATGATTATCAGTTCAGTGAACCACCTCCTGGATACACGGAATACCCACATAAACTTGGGTTTCAGTGCGGAATCAAAAATATAATGTTTGAAAAACTGTTTTTTGATTTAGGTTATACATTTGTAGATAAATGGGTCTATACCCATCAAATACCAGAAAATATCTACGAAAATGATTCATTATGCCTGGGCTTTCCTCTGGGAAATGATGTAGATCAGGTGACCTGCGCTGTTAGGTTTTTTAATAGGACAAAAATATTCCCAAAAATGCGGTTTGAATTCACAAGAAAGGGTCAGGGAAGCCTTTTTTTGCCCTACGAAACTGAACGTGGCCCTGCCTATCCTGAATTTCCATCAGGGATTGTAGAAAAAAGTATCACTATAACACCAGGCATTGAATTCTATGTCTCTCCACGATTCTTTTTGAATATTGAGGCAGGGAAAAAATTTATTAATAATTTTGGTCATATTCCCAATTCAGACAAAAACGAAAACATTATCAATCTCTGGTTATGGTTTATGTTTTAAGGAGGTCTTATGTTAAGAACGAATGAAAAAAATCTTGTAATGATGTCAGTTCAGGGGAAAGTAGCAAACCCTGGTGGCCCAAGAGCGCACAGCGTGGATGCTGAAGGTAAACCATTTCTATTGCCCGGCACAGGTGGCATTGTTTACAATGTAAAGGTAGGAGACCCAGCATTTGGCTGGGAGGCAGATCATATTGAACCGTGCGTATCAACGATCCTGGATGAAAAAGACCGCTATGACCGTCCAAATGCGGGTTACAATTTCTATGCCTGTATCGGTAATGAAGCAATTATAAAAACAGGAGATGCAAAAGGGAATAAAGGTATTGTAACCGGTCATCATGGTGGTGCTGAACATGTTATGATAGACTTTCCAGACAGAGTCCTGGATAAACTCTCCATTGATGACAAAATTCTCATAAGAGGCTATGGCCAGGGTCTGAAACTCCTTGATTATCCTGAGATTGCCACATATAATCTTGCTCCTAATCTACTCCATAAAATGATGATAAAACCAATGGGTAAAAAGATTTGCGTACCTGTAACTGCCTGTATCCCTGCAGAACTAATGGGTTCAGGAACAGGAAGTTTGATGATGGGTGCAGGTGATTACGACATTATGACCACGGACAGAAGTTTTATCAGAAAGCACAAACTTGATAGAATAAGATTAGGTGATATTGTTGCCCTAATGGATCATGATAATCTATATGGAAGGAGTTTTCGCAAGGGAGCAATCACTATTGGCATTGTGATCCATGGAGATTGCCGTTATGCCGGGCATGGGCCAGGAGTAAGCACTTTATTGACTTCAGCAAAACCAATAATAGACCCAATCATCAACTCTGATGCAAATATTGCAAAAATTTTGAAAATTGGGAGGTTTAGAAGGCGGTAATAATAACAATATATATTGCATTTGCCTCTTGACTTTTCTCAAAAATTAAATATAATTAAAGTTTAGATTATTTATTAATATTTAGAGGAATCAGAATAAAGGAGGATTTTTTATGGCAAAGGCAAAGTTTGAGCGAACCAAGCCGCATGTGAA
>JBNAVN010000066.1:10377-11493 GCA_049700315.1 bacterium | reverse complement strand
TAAAATTTCATGATGCGCTTGTTGGACGAAAATTTACTTTTACCCTCTACCCATTAAACTTTCGTGAGTTTCTTGTTTTCAAAAACAAAAAGACACTGGCTCATAATTTGCCCGCAGAGCCCTTTGGACAGAAAAAAGACCCCACGCGATTTTTCAGGGATGAATACATTAGATATTTCACGGAATTTTTAATCTTCGGAGGCTACCCGCGGGTTCCCCTGGAAAATAATTACGAAAAAAAGGAAAAGATACTGAGTGAAATCGTGAATTCCTATATATACCGCGATATCAGAAGTCTCTTTACCCTGGGTGATATTACAAAATTCAACAATTTAGTGAAAATATTAGCCACCCAATCTGGCTCATTAGTAAATGTTTCTGAGTTATCAAAGATAGTCGGTATATCAAGGCCCACTGTTTTAAACTACATATCAATCCTTGAGAATTCATTCTTGATATCCAGCCTTTCTCCTTATTCAAAAAATTTACGGGTTGAGGTGCGAAAGGCCAATAAGATTTATTGGTTAGATAACGGGTTGCGGAATTACCTTATCGGTGACTTAACTCCTTATCTCTCTCGGACTGATACTGGTATGCTTCTTGAAAATGTTATTTTTAGTGGTATTATAAAGAGAAAGAAAGAATTAGATAGCCTTTTTTATTGGCGAACAAAGGATAAGACCGAAGTAGATTTTGTTTTCAAAAGGGGTAATAAAATAATGCCAATTGAAACCAAAATCCATGCTCGCCCCCATCGGGGTTTAGTGAGTTTTATGCAACGATATAGAATAAAGAATGGATTTATTGCCCATCTCGGCGGTTTCAAAGAAAATGATATTGTCTCTATCCCTGCCTATTGGCTTGCATAAGGTTTGTGTAAATTCCCCATATCCCACCCCCACTTACGAAGTGGGGATGAGAAGTTATGAAATTTCGGGAGTTATCGCCATCTTTTTTTAAGCTGTTCCCCCACTTCGTAAGTGGGGGGAAAAGGAGTGGGGATTAATAAACAGGAATTGACTGTCTATGGATTTTTTGTATAATGTTTGAATGCCAAAACAAAAGAAAAGAAAAAAGATAATCATTCTTGTCGGTGCCCGGCCAAATTTTATGAAG
>JBNAVN010000066.1:0-10277 GCA_049700315.1 bacterium | reverse complement strand
CAAATTTTATGAAGGTGGCACCAGTCTATAATGAACTTAAGAAAATAAAGAGGTTTGATACATTTATCGTTCACAGTGGCCAGCATTATGATAAAGAGATGTCAAAGGTTTTTTTTGATGATTTGTCATTGCCCAGACCAAAGATTTACCTGGGTGTAGGTTCTGGCACGCATAGTGAACAGACTGCAAAGGTAATGATAGAATTTGAAAAGATTTGTATAAAAGAGAAGCCAGACCTTGTGATTGTTGTTGGCGATGTTAATACCACACTTGCTGGTGCTCTGACTGCTACGAAATTATGCATTCCTGTCGCACATATTGAGGCAGGATTGAGGAGTTTTGATAGAACTATGCCTGAAGAGATAAACAGGATACTCACTGACCATATTTCTGATTTTCTATTCACGACCTGTGAGGATGCAAATGAAAATCTGGTGAAAGAGGGCATTCCGAAAAGCAAGATATTTTTTGTTGGCAATGTGATGATTGATACATTGATGCGCCACATAAATATTGCAAAAAAATCTGATATTCTTAATCGCCTTGCCCTTGTTGATAAAAAATATGCTGTCTTAACATTACACCGACCTTCAAATGTTGATAACCCATCTGATTTGAAAAAGATTCTTCATCCGATTGTGAGAATCAGCAAGGCATTGCCTGTGATATACCCGGCACATCCAAGGGCAAGGGCACAGATTGAGAAGATGAGATTTGACAAAATACTATCAAATAGCAATGTTATTTTGATTGCACCACTTGGTTATTTAGATTTTCTCTGTTTGATGTCAAATGCTACATTTGTGATGACTGATTCTGGAGGAATACAGGAAGAGACCACGATTCTTGGCATTCCCTGTTTAACATTGCGCGATAATACTGAAAGGCCTATCACCATAAAACAGGGAACGAATAGACTTGTGGGTAATGACCCGGAGAGGATAATAAAAGAAGCATTTAGCATTATTATCAAACGGAATAAGAAAGAAAGATTGAGTATTAGAAAAATACCAAAATACTGGGATGGCAGGGCAGGAAAAAGGATCGTCAGGATTCTGGAATCTAAATTATGAAATAGATGAATTCAGGTAAAGTCTTTCATCAAAATAAGAAAGGCTCGCTTTTCGCTCACGCAACTCTTCTTTCTATTCCGAGGAAACCCTATGCAGTGAGGCATCAATAGTAGGGCAAGGCTTTAGCCTTGCATTAAAACAAATCTCCCAAAACTTATAGTCAAAACCCAATCTTGTCTCCAAACCCAAACCTTTAAACTATAAACAAGTTGACATTATTTGTATTTCAGATTTAGCCGTTAGACGAAACCGTCCAACGAAACACATTTCGCAACTGCACCACATCAGGCGATTTTTCAAGGATTGTTATCGCGGTTAGGAAACCGCTCCTACTTAATTGGCGTGAAGGGTGGAACGTGAAATGGAGAGGTCATAAATTTCGTGAAAAGAGTAGTGTAGGGCAAACCTTTAGGTTTGCATTGGTCTCCAGGAGTAGGGACTTCAGTCCCGTTAACCACGATTAACGAAACCGTATAACGATACGGGCAGCGCAACCGTATAACGAGCAACGGGCTTTCATCTCGGTATTGACTTTAAGTGAATTGTCATTATAATATTGTTGTGAATACCAAAGAATCAGGAGGTTCCTATGAGACTTAAACCTTTTTTGTGTTTTTTGGTCCCTTTGTTTTTATTTTCTGGTGTTCTCACCCAGGAATTGACATTCAATAAAGAAGAATTGATGACAGCAAAGATTGATCAATATGATTTGATCTTATTCCCTGGCAAACCCACAACAATGATAAAGGGTTCACCATTACTTCCTGTAATACCTTTCTATTTTTTGATACCACCAGATGCCGAGGTCAGAAATGTGGAGATTGTTTCTGTAGAAAGAGAAGAGTTGCCCGGCGCATTTTTATTATATCCTGCACAATCAGTCCAGCCTTTTTCTTCTAATAAACAGATAGAGTTTGTTCCACCTGACCCGGTTGTGTATACATCATCAGAACCATATCCTGCTCAGGTTGTAGAAAGAATTCCTGATGGTTGTCTTGCTGGTTTTCGCATTGCCTGTATAAATGTGTATCCGATCCAGTATATTGGTACAGGCGAAAAATTGTTATTTAACAAAAAGGTAAAAATAAATATTTATTATCAAGATAATGCAATTGAACCGGTAAAACTTTCTTCAGGACAGATAGAACTTTTCAGCAATGCAGTCAACGAGATTGTCCATAATGCAGAAATGGTCAATATATTTAAGCCACCAGTACAGGATCTGCGTGGTGATGAGGTTGATTATTTGATCATTACCAGTCCATCTCTAAAAGCAAACTGGAATGCGCTTGTTAACTGGAAGACAAATAAGGGAATAAAGACTAAGGTCATTGGCACTGATTCTATATATACCCAGTATTCTGGAAGGGATAATCAGGAGAAGATAAGAAACTGTATCAGGGATTACTGGCAGAATAAGGGATTGAAATATGTATTACTTGGCGGAGATGATTTCATAGTTCCCGACCGGAAAACAAGGCTTGTGATTGAAGAGAGCACGATTACCGGAAATATACCGACTGATATGTATTATGCAGATTTGCAATGGTCCTGGGATGGAAATAACAACAATCTATTCGGCGAAATGCAGGATACAGTTGATTTATTTTTTGACCTTTATGTGGGAAGGGCACCGGTTGATAATGCTACAAATATCAATACTTTTATCAACAAGGATACAATATTTGAAAAGCATCCTGATACGACATATCTTCAGAAATTATTATTACCTTCAGAAATGCTTTTCAGCCCTTATCATGGAAGGGTGATAAATAATATTATCTATAGTTATTATCCCACCATCTGGCGCAGGTCAAAACTTGAAGACCCGGGTTCCAATGCAGTGCGCGATTCTTTGAATATAGGTTATCAATTCTGTCATATTGCTGACCATGGTAGCACAACGAATATGGGGGTGCTTGACATTTCACATATTCCTACACTCACAAACGGTATCAAATACAACATAATGAATGGGATAAATTGTTATTGTGGATGTTTTGATGGTGGTGATTGTATTGCTGAGAGTCTTGTGAATTATCCGAATGGTGGATGTATCGCAACGATTCTCAATTCTCGTTATGGACTTGGTTATCCACCTGGGTTGGGTCCTTCTGAACAACTTGACCTTGAACTATTCAAAAATTTTATAAGTGGAAAGAGTGAGCTCGGTATTGCACTTGCCGGTGCAAAGGATTATTTACGCAATCTGGCAATGAGTCAGGCACCGACCAGATGGTGTGTATATGAACTCACACTATTTGGTGACCCGAATATAAGTGTATACACACAAAAACCAAGGACGATGACGGTTACACATTCCAATTCTATCCCTGCAGGTCCACAGATGTTCAGGGTAATGGTTGCAATCTCCGGACAGCCATTGAAGAATGCATTGGTCTGTGCTACAAAAGGCTCTGAGGTATATTCAACAGGCAGGACAAATTCTTCAGGATGGGTTGACCTCTTTGTAAATCCTACTACAAACGGAACAATGAATATCACGGTCACTGCGCCTGATTGTAAACCATACGAAGGGGTTTGCTCGGTATCAGGCAGTTCTTCACAACCCTGCCTTGTTTATCAATCCCATAGAATATTTGACCAGGGCGGTAATAACAATGGAAAACTTGACCCGGGTGAGACCGTGAGATTGAGGGTCATTTTGAAGAATTCAGGCAATGTAAATGCAACGAATGTGAATGGAACACTCCGCACTTTAAATCCATTTATCACACTGCCTGATTCTGTATCATACTATGGTTCAGTGTCTGTCAATGATAGTGCTGGTGGTGATTCATTTATTGTTTCTGTCTCACCCAATACACCACAGGGAACTGAGGTTGAATTTTTGGTCAATACTACATCAAATCAGGGAAACTGGATACCATTCTTCAAAACAATCGTTGGAATACCGCCAGAGCCAAGGAGGATATGGGCTGACCATGATACAGGTGTCTGTGTATTTACCGTGACAACAAACGGAAGTTTTGGCACGACCTATCCTTATGGTGAGGGTTCAGGATTCAAATATTCTAAACTTGCTTCTTATGGCTGTTTGTATTATGCGAGTATGGTCTGTGGCACTGACCCTTCTTATATCGTTGATAGATTTTATGGACCACCAAATTCATCAACGATCAATCAGGATTTCAAGATTCTTGATACATTAAAGCCAATTATACCACCGCTCAAGGCAGAAGAAGAATATGAAGCCTGGTACAGTGATTCAGGGCATACAACTCCAAAAGGATTGATAATAAGGCAATGGAGTCTTTCGCTTTCCCAATCCGGTTATGATGATTGGGTCATCGTCTGTTTCTATTACTATAACTATGGTGCAAATCCAATTAATAATTTTTATTCAGGGATGATGTTTGATTTTGATGTTTATAATAGTGTGAATAACATTGCGCGTTCTGATAGCATAAGAAGGTTTATCTATATGCTCCGTTCAACGAGTTCGCAAAAGCCGACTGTGGGTGTAAGGATACTTGAACCAAAGATGGCAAGAAATCTCTCGGCAATAAACCATTCTCAATATGTAACACCATCAACGATGATGAGTGAAGTTGTAAAAGATAGTTTTCTCACGGGTAAAAAGAAAGTTCCCAATAGCACGAGCACTACAAACTGGACGATTATTGCATCAACCGGACCATTTAATATCCCGGCAGGACAGTATGTGCGCGTTGCCTATGCAATCGTTGGCGGCAATGATACAACGAATGCAAAGGTAAATTCAGACAGTGCCCAATCCTGGTGGGATAGGTTTGTCGGAACTGCAGAAGAAGAGAATGCACCATTGTCTGGCAAAATATTATTTTTGAGTGTCATACCTAATCCAGTAAATAGAGAGGTAAATCTGTATTATCATAATGCAAGACTTGAAAATGTTTTAATCAGACTTTACGATATCTCAGGAAGGTTTGTAGAAAATATCTATCAGGGCGAATTAAAGGGAAATGGTCATTTGATTTACCATCCATGGAACTTGAAAACAGGGATTTATTTCATAGGGGTTGAGGTTAAGGATAGAAGTGAATTTACTAAGATTATCTACTTGAGATGATGCGATAAAACAGCAACTTGACATTCCACAAAAATTAAGGATAATGTTCTATGCAAAGGAGGCATTATGGCATATAATTTGCTTCTGAACATTATCTTGTTGAGTGGCTTTGTTTTTGCGATGGGTGGTAAGGCAGAGGTGCCTAAGCCAGTAAGGGAAGATGTGCAACCTGTTGTGGAAGGGAATAATTATTTCTGTTTCAATCTCTATAAGAATTTGGCAGAGAAGGAAACAGGTAACATATTTTATTCTCCATTCAGCATAACCATGGCGATAGCAATGGTTTTTGAAGGGGCAAATGGCTGGACTGCAGAAGAAATGCAGGATGTTTTCCATTTTCCCGAAGATTCAAAGATTCGCCAGGAATCATTTTTTTCATTGTATCAGCAGTTGAACAAGAAAAACGTCAGATACAAACTCAATATTGCAAATGCCTTGTGGGTGCAAAAGGATTATACACTCCTGCAAAAATATTTGAAGACGATTGAAAAATACTATGATGGGTATGCAAAGAATGTTGATTTTATTGGTGCAACTGAACAAGCGCGCCAGACAATAAATAAATGGGTGGAGGGGAAGACCAATGACAAGATAAAAGACCTTTTCCCGCCTGGTTCGCTGAATTCAAATTCCCGGCTTGTGATCACGAATGCAATATATTTTAAGGGCACCTGGGTGAAGCAATTTGATAAAAAGCTCACTACTGAAGACGATTTCTGGACCACAGAGACGAAGTCGGTAAAAGTACCAATGATGAGAAGAACCGATCCTGAAGCGGTCTATAACTATGCAGAGACTGAAAATCTGCAGATACTTGAGTTACCTTATGAGGGTGATGATTTATCAATGATTGTTGTTCTGCCAAATGAAAAGAATCTTGCCTTAATTGAGAAAGACTTGAGTATTGAAAAGTTTGAGCAATGGAAAGCACTTCTTTCGCCAGTGAGGGTTGAGGTATATTTGCCCCGGTTCACCTTCAGGACCAGATACAATTTGACTGCGAATTTGTCCATGCTCGGTATGCCCAATTCATTTGCTCCACATTGTGACCTTTCAGGGATAGATGGCACAAAGAATCTTTATATTCAGTCGGTTGTTCATCAAGCATATATTGATGTCAATGAAGAAGGAACCGAAGCAGCAGCAGCGACCGGCGTGGTTGTAGGAATAACATCTGTAGGACCACGCATTCCTGTATTCCGTGCTGACCATCCATTCATCTTCGTAATACAGGACAAAAATACCGGTAACATACTTTTCATTGGCAGGGTTGTTGAGCCACAGGCATAAAAGATTATCAAATGTTGATTGTCAAAGAAAGAATCAGTGTTGAAGAGATAAAGAAAATCGCCCAGGAAACATTTGGAAATATGGTAAAGGCAGTTGTTGATGTGGAGAAAGGTACAATGGCTATCGGCGCAGAACTCCATGCAGATGGAGAAGCAGAACTACTTACATTGGGTTCAAAACAGGAAAATATCTGGGGAATAAATATTTATCCTGATGCTGAAAATGAAGATTTCATTGAGTTTGATTCTTTAATAAATTTGAGACCTGCACGGGGAAACAGGAGTCGTGGAGTTGATAATCCTGAAGTGCGGAAAAGAATAATAGAAATTGTTTATAGATTAATTAAAAAATGACCTATAAACATAAAACCCTTGCCCAGGGTAGATGGTTTCAACTTACGCTGATTGAACAACTTTCAAATATTGGGAGTGAAGTTGAAAGGGTGATAAGATGGAGACAAAAAAATCAAAAATACAGTATAGAGGCGATTGAACGGGCACTGGAACTTATTGATTTGACGGTTGCTGATGTTAAAAATAGAAAACGATTAAAAGAATTGCTACGATTGCGCGAGGCACTCGTTGATTATTTTTATTTTGATAATCAATATGGCTCTTCTGATAAATTGTGGCATAATTATTTTTATCCATTCTTTTATTCAGCAAGGAAGGAGAGATGAAGATTACGATTCTGGTTGCATCTGAAAGAAAAAGTGGCAATTGTGACCTTCTTGCGAGATTTGCCGATAAATACATTAAGGAAAAAGGAAATGAATCTGAGATTGTCTATCTGAAAGATTTTGAAATCAAACAATGTCAGGGATGTATGTCCTGTGTTTTCAAGAATACAAAGTGCAAACTTGATGATAACCTTTACCAACTTGCTGAAAAGATGATAAAGGCAGATGGCTTAATCTTGCTTGCGCCAACTTATGTCCTGAGTATCCCCGGAAAGTTGAAAATGTTTCTTGATAGATTCTTGTGTCTATATCCGATCATAAAAGATACTCCTGAGATGCCATCATTAAGCATCGGCATTTCGTCACCGATAGACTGGAATCAGTTTCAGCTCTCTATGATGAATGTCTTTCTCCTATCCTTTGGTTCTCGTATAATAGAAAGCTATTTTATTTATGGGGCGGGGCAGGGTGAAGTATTACTTGAAGATAAATTAAAAAGATTTGAAAAATCAATAGATAAATTGTTTGGCTTTAAACTTGTTCCTTTTGGTTCTGTTGTCTCTAAATGCTGTCCTGTTGATTTTTGTGATTCGTTTCAGAGAATCAACGGCGATTTATATCGCTGTCCAGTATGCCTGACACCGGCAAAGGAAGTTGAAAATGGATTCTATTTTGACGCAAAGGATTTAAACAAACATCGCTGGACAAAGGAAAAGATGGAAGAACATTTTAAAGATTGGATTCTTACTACAAAAGAAAGATTTCGTAAATTGCTCCCGGAAATATACAGAAAAAAGAAGGAATTGGGACTTCATTAATTGCTAATAAGAAGTCATGCGCATTTAGTTTTAACAAGAATAATCATGCTTGATCCAAATTTGGTAAGTGGTAAGTTTTTCCCAAAAATGTAGCGTCCAGTTTTAACTGGACGAATAAAAATCATCGTCCAACTGAAGTTGGACGCTACAAAGATTTTCTTCTTTCTTTTTTAGGAGATGAAAAATATTGTTTTCGGCAAAAACTAAACTTTTAGTAAGATTGATAATTGACTTCTCTGAGAATTAGGATATAGTATATTTAGTCGGAGATATATAGAGGTTGTGAAAGGAGGCACTATATGTTTGCAGAATTCAAAAAATTTGCAATGCGCGGTAATGTGATTGACCTCGCAATTGGTTTTATTATGGGTGGTGCTTTTGGCGCAATCGTCAATTCGCTGGTGAATGATATCATTATGCCGCCGATTGGATTACTTTTGAACAAAGTGGATTTTTCAAATTTATTCATAAATCTGTCTGGTCAGCCTTTTGCAAGCCTTGCTGAAGCAAAGAAAGCAGGGGCGCCAACGATCAATTATGGATTTTTTCTCAATACGATCATCAATTTCATAATTGTTGCCCTGGCACTGTTTTTTATCATAAGGCAGGTCAATCGCTGGACTGCCCCAAAACCTCAGGCACCTGCTGCACCAACAACTAAAGAATGTCCATTCTGCTTCACCGCAATTCCGATAAAAGCAGTTCGTTGCCCTAATTGCACATCGGAATTAAAAGAGTGATTACTATCGCGATAGACAAAACCGTATGACGAAACGGTATTTGAAAAAGGGGTGAAAAAGGGTGAACAGGGGTGAACAGGGGTGAAAAGGGGTGAAGAAGGGGAATTTCAATTAGATTTCGGATTTCGGATTGCGGATTGCGAATTTAATCAGTAATGTAGGGCAAGGCTTTAGCCTTGCAAGTAGCGAGGCAACAATTGTAGGGCAAGGCTTTAGCCTTGCAAGCAACGAGGCAACAATTGTAGGGCAAGGCTTCAGCCTTGCAAGTAGCGAGGCAACAATTGTAGGGCAAGGCTTCAGCCTTGCATTAAAACAAATTTTCCAAAACTTATAGCCAAAATCCTATCTCGTGTCCAAACCTTTAAACAATAAACACGTTGATATTTGCTCTCTACTTGAAAAGTAAATAATATTCAATATAATTAACAATGATTTCCAGGAAATTACTATTACTTTTAAGGTATTGGAATTTGAAAAATTCCAATACCTTAGGATTATGCGGATGAAAAACAGATTCAAACAGATTTCCTTTCCCTTGAAGGGAGATGATTAAGGTGAGGGTGATCAGGATTTTCAAGGGGTTTACCCCTTGATGTATGTTCAATAGGTGATATAATGAATGAAATTGGCAAGGAACTAAAAGAGAAAATATTAAAGAGCCAGAAAGGGGAATTGACCGAACATTATATATATAAAGAACTTTCCACGCTTGTAAGAAAAGAGGAATACAAAAAGATTCTCCGTAAGATTGCAGATGAAGAATTAAAACATTATGAATTCTTTAAATCTCTGACAAAAGAAGAAATCAAATCTGATAAATTAAAGGTCTTTCTATATGTCTGGGTCTCAAAGATTTTTGGCTTGAATTTTGGTTTGAAACTTATGGAAAAGGGAGAAGACCTCGCCCAGAAGACCTATAAGGAGATAAAACAGGTTGCTCCAGAGATAGACAGGATAATCAAAGATGAAAACAGGCATGAGAATGAATTGATTGGATTGATTCAGGAAGAAAGGTTAAGGTATGTAAGTTCAGTAGTGCTTGGTTTGAATGATGCACTTGTAGAAATCAGTGGTGCACTCGTAGGATTTTCCCTTGCACTCCAGAAGGCACAGATCGTTGGAATAGTGGGTTTAATCACGGGCATTGCAGGTTCACTTTCAATGGGTGCCTCTTCATATCTTTCAGCAAAGGAAGAAGATTCAGAAAAAGTGCCGATTAAGGCAGGTTTGTATACGGGGATTGCCTACATTTTAACGATTGTGATTTTGGTTCTGCCTTATTTTTTGCTGAAAAATATCTTTTTCTGTCTTGTGCTGACAATTGTTGCGGTATTATTGCTCATTTTCATTTTCAATTACTATGTTTCGGTAGCAAAAGAATTGAAATTTAAAAGTAGATTTTTAGAGATGGCGGGCATAAGCCTTGGTGTTGCAGTGATCAATTTTTTGATTGGTATGATTATGAGAAAAGTTTTCGGGATAGATATATGAAAAACGATGCACCAATAGTAGGGCAAGGCTTTAGCCTTGCAAGCAACGAGGCATCAATAGTAGGGCAAGGCTTTAGCCTTGCAAGTAGCGAGGCATCAATTGTAGGGCAAGGCT
>JBNAVN010000065.1:0-11541 GCA_049700315.1 bacterium | reverse complement strand
AAAAATCAATAGTTCTGGACCTAGTGAGAAAATTGGGCTAAAATCTAGGAAATTTGGTTAAAATTTTTACTGAAATGAAACGCATATTAAAACCAACCGGCACCTTTTTCTTAAACATAGGGTATAAATATTACAATAAAGAACTACTCTTAATTCCTGAATTATTAGCCACTGAACTGCAAAAGAATGGATGGACACTTTTAAATAAAATTATATAGCATAAACCAAATGCTATGCCATCTTCACTTGATTCAAGATTTTCAAATATTTATGAACCCGTCTTCTTATTTATCAAACAGGAGGCTAAATATAATTACTATCTATCTATTGATGAACTCCGTTTGCCCGTTTCAAATTTTTCAAATGACAGAAAGCCAGAGGATATCATTGGTTATGAAGTAGAAAACAATTTATTGAGAGATAAGAAAAAGAGAGGAAGAGTGAGCCGGGTTTTTCTGAATAATAGGAATGAGATATTCGCTGAAGTTGAATGGGAGGATGGTAATAAAACATTGGAAGTTGTTCAAAATTTTAATAAAGAATCTCAGATTTCTGCTGAACTGGTATGTCATGAATGCGGGAAAAATATCAGAAATATTTTTGATATTAATAATCATAATGATTGCCATGGTTTTCCAAAACCTGTTTTACAAATAAGGCCTGATTTCAGTAATAAAATTGAAGTTAAACCTGCCTTATTATTCCAAACATCTTTGCAGAAAAAGAGAAATACAGGCAAATTTAAGTTGAGTCCTGACAATCGCGGGGCTTCACCAGGAGCAAGAAAATCTTTGTATGGGGAATACTTGGTTTTACAAAGAAGGTATGAGGTGTTCCAGCCTATAATCGCGGATTATCTCAGATTCTGGCGAGAAAAAAGAGGCATAACAGTTAAAGAAATAGATAAATTACTGGGCTATAGAGATACGCAGGACACTGGTTCAGGAAGGATACCGGAAGCTGGGGCAAGGGCGGCTCGGTTCCTTTACCTGATGATTGGTATAAATTAAAGGACATCTTGAAATTTGATGACCTATATGATAGATGGGTGACTGAAACCCATTTGGTGCTTCAAACAGTTAAGCCACATCCAAAAGGTAAAAATCCTGGTGATGTGTGGAGTATCAAATTACAGCCATTTACCGAAGCCCACTTTGCAACCTTTCCTGAAGAACTGGTAAGGAGATGTATTCTTGCTGGTTGCCCGCCGAATGGAGTAGTTTTAGACCCATTTGCTGGTTCAGGAACCACAGGAAAGGTGGCTTATGAAATGGACAGAAGTGCTATTCTGATTGAACTCGTTCCCGAATATTTAGAAATAATAAAAAAGAGATGTCCTTTTTTGAAGGAGGTTATTTATGTTGAATGATTTTGAACTGGAAAAGATAGAAAATGAATATTTTAGATACATTTTGACTTTTTTAAGGGCGAATTTGAACCCTATAATTGAGGGGCTCAACTCTTCACCCCTTGGTTCAGATTTAATGTTTGAGGCGCCTGACGCATTTATACATATAGAAGTCAAAACTGCACTCATTGATAACCCTTCTGATTACAGGGGCAAAATAAATATTGCAATAAATCAGACTTCCTATAAAATAAACAAAATTTTTGCGCCCAATCTGCCACAATACTATAATCCCCGTGGCGAAAGTAGAAAACCTTGCTTAACCTATACTATACAGATCATCCACGAACATGCAAAACCGAGCATAAAATCTTTGAAGTTAGTGTGCATTCCTAATGGTCAATTATATCGCCATTATGGAAAAGATATTTTCAAGAGTGAAAAGGGTGGATATGAAAAAAAGAGAAAGTATTCAGGGTAGAACTCATCTATTTATCAAAAGAATTAAAGACAGAAGATATTACGAATCTAAAGGATGTTCCGGTCCATTTTCAATTTTAATATGATTTCTAAAGATTAAGACTGAGATTGTTAATGAATTTTTTGGGATAATTGCAGGTGCAATAGCCATTTTTGCATTGGTTGACCTTGTAAATTTTTTGAAGTTCAAGACAGAGGAAAAGAAATCTTTTAGGCAATATCTCATGCTCAGCAAAACCCGTTTTATTATATGGATTTTCGGGGTTGGCATGTTAATTCTCTTTTGTTTATATCTAACAATATCTGATATAATACCTGTGATAAAGACTAAAGATGCTCAGAAGATATTCTATTCAATAATAGGTTATATAATTATTATAATCGGAATTTTAATGATGTTTTATAGTTTGGTGATGATTCTATACAAAACAATCTTAGCCTTTACTTCACCGGATTCGCCGATTACAAAGGAAGTGCCTGAACACGAAAAGAAAAAATTCCGATGGGCAAATGGATTATATTTGTTAAAAATAAGGAAAAATAGTTTTTTGATTTTCTTAATCGGTTTTGCAATCGTCCTCATAGGGGCAACAATCGGGTATAGACTGGGTGGACTTTAACGACAAATTTGTCGAAATAACAGGATTGTCGGTTTTTTAAGGATAAAACGCACGGAAATTCATTGGTTCTATTGGCACAGAATTTGCATATTATATGGGTATGAAAGGAGGTAAAATGAAAAGGCAGACTTTTTTAATCGCCATATTGCTTTTAGGGTTTGTTGTTATGCTTTTTGCTGGAGAGACAGAGATATCTGGTGAGGTGGTAAGTGGTGAAGAAATAAAAGACCCTGAAACGAATACCTACATACTCCGGATTCAAGTCAGGATAAGGAATCAGGGTGAAGAAAAACAGATACAGAACCAGGAGATGGTTAATGCCTGTTTAGGACCTGCCTGGATTTTGGATACTGAGCTAATACCTGGAAATGTTGTTGTACTTAGGGGCAAATATAATGATCAGAATCAATTTATGGTCCGGGAGATGGTGTGTAATAATGTCCGCTATAGAATTAGGGATGAAAATGGCGAGCCACTATGGATAAGAGAAAGAGTAAGGGTGCGTAATCATTTCTATAATCCTGCGACCGAAAAATCTATGAAATGCAAAATTAATAAATTATATATTGAGAAAGAGACAGGTATGATTATTGCGCAGACAGATTTAAACGGAGGAATCGTTCAGGTTAGGCTTGCCCCGGATTGGTATCTTAAGAATCAAGTCAGGGTTGGCGATGAATTAGAATTGCGTGGCTCTGAGGTCAGGTCAGACGGTAAATTGATGATAATTGCACGCGAAATGAGAAATTTAAGGACAAGGCAGGAGATCCAGTTGAGAAATAGAGAAGGCTTTCCTGAGTGGTGTGGTAAAGGAGAGTGTGAACAGCACAGGAATAAAGAATCCTGTTGTGGTGAACAAAGAAATAAGGAACATGGTCGGAAGAATAGGTAGTTTTTACAAAAAGGGGGGAGTATTTCTGCTCCTCCCTTTTTTGCTTTATGGTTCAGGAGCAATATCTTTAAATCTTACTGCTACCGACAACATAAATCTCTTAAATATTAGAGAACCCGGTCTAACCTTCAGTATAATGCCGTTATATGATTTGGAAAGCGATATAAAACTGCACTATAATGGCGTCTTTTCTTTGGTAAATCTAATTCCTAAAAATCTTATTATTGAAAATTACCTGGGCACTGATAAAACATTTTATCTGAAAGGTATTGGAAACAAAAATACTATTTCAGCAAATCTGTATCATTTTTATACCCCTTATATTGATATCTATCAATTGCTGGAATTTGGCCTATCAGATTCACTAAATATCTATTTAAAAGACCGGTATTTATTAAGTCCAGATTTCAATTTGAGATATAGATATTTTTTATCCGATTCAATAAATGATTATGGAGAGATATCGTTTGGTGCAGGAATTAGAATACCTTTACCTTATTTATTCTTCGCACCTTATGGAGCAATCGGTATAAGACATTACAACGATGTTGACTTCTTTCTTTACACATTAATTTTGGATTTCACACTTCCCCTTACAGACAATTATGGAATAAATACCATTTTCAAATACGATTATATCACAGAACCTGCCGACATTAGTATTTTGAATCCCAACTATATGGATGATCCATTCTTTGAAAATGAAAATTTACATCAGTCTCAAAAAATAGAGTTTATTCTTCATCGCCTATTCAGGGATTTGAGGTTATCAATTTCATTCCAAATATATAGAAAGGATTTCTTCCCTGTATACAATCAGATCAGGGATGATAATGGATTTGCAATAAATATCAATTTCACCAGATTTATTGAGCGTAAAATATTCTTCTCGGCAGGATTTGAATCGCTCAGCAATTTTTCTTCGGTAAATGATTTTGATTATATGAAGAACAGCGTTATGTCAGGCATCAGGTTGACATTTTGATTTCGGTTGTGTATAATCTTTTGTGAAGAGAAATCTGTTTTTCGTATTGCTTGTTTTAATTGCAAGCATCGCCGGATTTTTGTCTATTAAATTGTACAACTACTATCTAACAAAGACATATCAACAGTCATCAGAAAATACATTTTATCTCCTTTCTTTGCTTGTTGACCACTATTTGCATGAATTAAAAGATATTCAGAAAGAGGGAGTTTATAATCTGAAAATAAATGAAATTTTTGATTCCATTGTTGCATCTTCAGAACTTCTTTACTTTGCAGTTTTAGACGAAAACAAAAGTCCTGTTGTCTTCAGCACCATATATGATGAGTATCTCCCAATAAGAGGAGAAGGCGAGCACATCGTAAAAACCCCTGTCGGTAATATCTATCAGATTGAAAAGAAATTATTTGATACGTACTTCATCTCCGGTTTCGCATTGAAACCACTTGAGCGAATCAGACTCACAAATAATATCCTGTTCATTGTCATTTTCGGTGTCTTTGTTGTCGTCTCTTCCATTTTATTTTTCAACTTACTCCAAGTTGAAATGTATACTACAGTGAAAGATGAAGAGATTGCCAGTTTAAGAGAGTTCAACGCTCTTGCTACAGGGTTCAGCCACGAATTTAGAAATTCTCTCCATACCCTTTCACTCCTTGCCCGCGAACTTAATTACGAAGAAGGGATGATTCTCAACAATGAGATTAAAAAGATGAAGACAATTATGGATTCCCTGAAATTACTGAGTAGAATGGAGATAAGAAAAGAAAAAATAGAGGTTCATAGTCTAATAAGCGAGGTATTATCTATCTGCAGAGACATAATTCCAGAAGATTTGAAAATAGAACAGAATATAAATCATAATCTTAGGCTTAAGGGCGACCACGTTCTTTTGACTACCGCTTTTGTCAATTTGATAAGAAATAGCATAGAGGCAAAGGCAAAGAATATAAAGATCAATGGTATAAAAAAGGGAAGTAATATTGTAATTGAATTGATTGATGATGGGATGGGGATTGATAAAAATGAACTCGGACGTATATTTGAACCGTTTTATTCAAAAAAAGGACAGACCGGTCTTGGATTATATTTGGTTAAAAAAATAATCACTGCCCATTCCGGTAATATTGAGGTATCATCTGATAAAGAAACAAGTTTTGTGATAAGTTTTAAAGAAGGAAAATTATGAAATTATTATTGATTGAAGATGAAGAGGCACAGCGGCTCCTTTTAAAAAGAATACTTGAGAAAGAAGGATATAGAATTAATGAAGCAAAGGATGGAAAAACAGGCATTGATTTATTCATAAACGAAGATTTTGACCTCGTTCTTCTTGACCAGAAACTGCCTGATATGAATGGGCTTGAAGTAATTGAAAAAATAAAGGAGATAAATCCTATCATTCCTATCATTATCATAACTGCCTATGCCAGTGTTCAGGATGCAGTAAATGCCATGAAGAAAGGTGCATTCCATTATCTCAATAAACCAGTTGAACCTGATGAATTAATTTTGACAATACAGAAAGCATTGGAATCACTCAATCTCAAAAGGGAAAATGAAGAATTGAAAAGGGTATTGAGAATAAAATATCAGTCCGATAAGATTATCTATAAATCAGAAAAAATGGAAAAGGTGATGATTCTTGTTTATCGGGCAGCACAGAGTGATGCGAGTGTATTAATCACAGGACAAAGTGGAACCGGTAAGGAGATTGTCGCCGGTGCAATACATAATCTATCAAAGAGAAAAGATAGAAATTTCGTCATCACCCATCTTGCTGCAATACCGGAAACCCTGATTGAGGCAGAATTATTCGGCTATGAGCGCGGGGCATTTACCGGCGCCGACAGGAGAAGAATAGGAAAATTTGAGTTTGCTTCAGGTGGTACGATATTCCTTGATGAAATTGGTGAATTGCCTATGACGGTCCAGGTGAAGTTACTCCGGGTACTTCAAGAAAAAAAGATTACACGCCTTGGTTCAAATGATGAAATTCCTGTTGATGTTAGAATTATATGTGCCACAAACAAGGAGATTGAGAAGGAAGTAAAAAATGGAAGGTTCCGGGATGATTTATATTACCGTTTGAATGTAGTAAGAATGCACATTCCACCGTTGCACGAAAGAAAAGAAGACATACCACTATTGGTTGATAACTTCATTAAAATCTATGCCCAGCGCGAAAATAAAAAAATACAAGGAATAACTGATGAAGCAATGAAAATAATTACAAAATATAATTTCCCCGGGAACATAAGAGAATTGGAAAATATAATTGAACGTGCAATCGTCTTTTCAAGGGGGAATGTTATTACCGTTGATGACCTTCCGGAGTATTTACTCGCACACAAAGGGTATAATCTCGCCAGAGGCAAATTAAATGAAATGATAGAAAAAATTGAGCGGGAAATGATAACATCTGCTCTGGAACGACATAATAATAATCAAACCAGGGCAGCAGAAGAACTTGGAATCTCTGAACGGGTTCTTCGCTATAAGATAAAAAAATATAAAATAAAGGATGGATAATATGAAGCCTAATAGTATCATTCTCTTATCCGGTGGGCTGGATTCAACGGTGAGCGCAGCAATTGCGGTCAAAAAGACCAACCCTTTGTTTGCCCTGACCATTGATTATGGACAACGTTCTGCAAAGATGGAGATTCTTGCATCAAAGAGAATTTGTAAGGCACTGAAAATCAAACACAAAATAATCAAATTGTCATTTTTAAAAGAATTCAAAAATTGTTCCTTAATTACCAATTACCAATCACCAGTTACCTTAGCGAGAATCTGGGTTCCCAATCGCAATGCCTTATTCATAAATATTGCAGCCTGTTTTGCTGAATACTACAATGCGGATTTAATTGTCACTGGTTTTAACCTTGAAGAAGCAAGGGAATTTCCGGATAATACAAAAAATTTTATAAATGCAATAAATAAATCCCTTCAATTCAGCACGTTAAGAAGGATAAAGGTTATTAGTTATGTTGCAAACTATACAAAAAAAGATATTTACAAACTCGGCTTAAAGTATAAAGCCCCATTAAAACATATTTACTCCTGTTATATCGGTGGTAAAAAAATGTGCGGCAAATGCCCCTCATGCAAAAAGTTATTTGAAGCAATAAGGCAAGACAGTAATCATCCACGATTCTAATATTCTAACATGTTAGAATCTAGGAACGGATAGTTGTCTCTAAAAATGCAGGCTAATACTCACAATAGGTTTAGTTGAGATCAATATTGGGATTGTGGGGAAAAGGTTGACTTTGTGACATCTGCTTAACAATTGTTATTTTACTTCTTTAACCTTTTTATACAACTCTGCCAGGGAAGAATACTTTAACGAAAGAAATGGAGACAATTTTATTATCCCTTTATACCTCTGCGCTGTTTGCACAGGTAAGATTTATGTTAAAAAACCTATAGATACTGGGCAGCAGAGTATTTTTAGAATATCCGCCTTCATCTACATTTTCTCCTCGTTTTTAAAATTCTTCATTTCCAATATGTATCATATGGTTGGGCTTTACCTTTAATCTTCTCAATGCAATTTCAAATATCTCTTTGCTGGGCTTCTCATAACCAACTTTGCTTGAAATAACAATCGTGCTAAAATATTTCTTTAACCATAATTTTGCTAATATCCGATTCAAACTCGGCCAGCTATTTGCAATAACACAGATTTTGATCTTTTTTCTTTTTAACGCCTTCAATATTTTCTCCACATCAGGGAATATATAAAATCTTAATTTTACTGGGTTAATGCATCTTTTTATTATGTAGATTCATTTTTATCTGAAGATTATATTCATTTGCTGTTATTTTTTATTTCTTTCTTATGACATTCAATTTTGTGCTTGAAATTTCAGTCTTTTTCCTTAGCACAAGAAAATATGTTCCTGATGGCAGATCATTGGTATTTATTCGTATGTTGTAGGCACCAGATGGTTTTTCTTCTTCAAAAACAGTGTTTACAAGTTTGCCTAAAGAATTATAGAGTTTCAATGTAATATAATTAGGCTCTTCCAGGGAGAAAGTCGCTGTTGCCCAATCTTTGACTGGATTCGGTTTTACAAGTAGAATCCAAGAATTTGGTCTGGCTGCAGAATTTTCTTGAATATCTAAATGCCAGTTCATATTGTAGTAACATTGCATCCTGTGGTCTAAAAGCACAATTTCTGTATCAGGAATTGTATGATTGTTACTATCCCAGTATGTTAACATAGCTCCAAGGACCACAACCACACTTGAATCAGGCATCAATTCAAATGGTCCGCTTGCCATTATAAATCTCTGGGCATCAGGTGGTGGAATTATTGTATCATATGGTTCATATTGACCGGTTCTGAAATTGTATCCAGCAAGTGTTAAATAGCGTTCGTTGTCCTTATTGGGTGCAAGGGCAAATGTAAATCTCTTATACGCAGTCATTCCTACTTGTGGATTTTCTGAAGCATCACGCCAGTCAGGTATACCATCGCTATCTACATCCCATTTACATTGTGGGAGATTATTTACATAAAAAGCACTATCCCTTTCATACTGGTCTAAAATACCATCATTATCCTTATCCTGTCCCCATTGCAAATCAAAAGGTGTTTGTAATAGGTCAAAACCAATAGCACCGGCATCATTCCATTGGAATGCAAGATTATCAACCCAGATTGATTCACCATTTACTACATACCACTTTCCAACGATTGCATAGCCCTCTGTTAATTCTATATCACAATAAGCGCAATATCCAAAATATAAATTTTTGATTGGTCTGTGAAGAACATTCTTTATCTCAAAGGTCAAAAAAGCCATATCTGCCAAAAGTGAATCAGTCCAGACATAGACTGTTTGATATACTTCAATCCCCATCGGCTTTGTATCATTTGGAATATGATAGATTGAATCACAGTCATTATAACAACACCAGGAATCCTGGTTTGAAACCGGCACCTGGGGCGCCATAGGAAAAGAATCTATTGGTGCGGGCCAGGAATCTGGATACATATATATTATCACATAGGGAGCAGATGGGTCCTGCCCATACAAACCAGGAGCGAATTCACTTTCTCCGCCATGTGGTCCATAACCGATCGTCACCATTGTGTCAATGGTTACAGAATCTATTCCTCCAAACCAGATACCAGAACCGAATATATAGCCGTGGCCGCTTCCTTTGGGCCAATAGCAAGGAGTCCCTACTCTGCCATAATTTGTTATCCCAAATTCAATATTGTTTATATTATGTATCTTTTGATCCCATTGCCGACCTCCATTAAGAATTAACCCGTTATTAAGGCAAAGAATACAGAAAATCAAAAGATTCATAAAATCTCCTTTATTACATTATACTATTGGTTTGTGAAATTTTTGTGAAATTTTACGATTCTTTTATTCTTCAATAATCCTGAATTCGGTTCTGCGGTTCTTTGCCATCCCTTCTTCAGTATCATTTGGGGCTATTGGCTGGGTATCGGCATAGCCACGAGAAATGAGTCGTTCAGGTGAAATATTGAATTTTTCAATGAGGTATTTCCTCACTGCTTCAGCCCGGGCATAGGAGAGTTCCCAGTTTGATGGAAATTCTGGAGTACTTATCTCCCTCGGGTCGGTATGACCGCTCAATTCAACTTTTATCTCCGGATTATCAAGCAAAATCTTACCTGCCTCATCAAGAATAGGCAGGAATTCTGGTTTTAAATCTGTCTTGCCCGTATCAAAGTTCACACCCCTTAATATAATCTTCTCACGCCTTTTTATCAAATAGATTTCCTTTTCAGTCAATTTCCCTGGTTCCACGACCACTGAACAGGTCTGGGCAATGTATCTTGGGTCCTTGCCGGAAACTGTCAATGTATAGATTCCCGCAGGCAGATTGCGCAGCACAAACGAACCTGAAATAGAATCATTATCAATCGCGCCCATTGCCATTCCTTTATACACTACCGAAGCACCGATTGGCTTTTTGGTTACCGCATCAAAGACCATTCCCCGGAGAATCCCGAATTTTGTTTTGTAAAGGTTCACTATCTTTTCTGTCTTTCCTTCAGGTTCAACAAATACTGAATCTATATTCTGGGGATATCCAGATACAAATGTAGTAATGACAAGTCCACCTGAACCAGGATTTTTAAATTCAATCTTTCCTGATTTGTCGGTCTGAAAATTTCCCTGTTTAATGCCGCTGAGTGTAATATTCGCAACCAACGGCTCTTTAGTATCACCATCCATCACCACAATCTTTAACAAATTGGTAGGTTTGATTATTCCTAATCCCCCGCTCAAACTCAATCTATGGGTGAGACCTAATTTTCCATAAGGGACAAATGCATAATCAAATTTTATATTTGAATATTTTATCCCGAAACCAGTTGTAAATCCTGATAACCAGCCTAATTCAGATATATTGTAAGGTCCACTCCGCCATCCCGCCCGCAAAGAAAATATCGGATTTAATTCATACTCTAAACCAAAATTTGCCCGAATGATATTATCCAGGGGCAGATTTAGATCAAGCAAAAGATTCAAATTTTTGACCTTCTGATAAACACAACCGACCTTTATCTCTGAAGGGATATCGGTCTTATAACTCAGATTTTTTATTGAACCCCCGATTTGTATATCCTTGTTTATAACTATCTTTCCACCAATATCAAATGCAAAATCATAGAGCTGCTGCTCATAAAGGTCTTCAATCATCGTCTTTATTGCCAGGCCATAAGAGACCCTTTCTTTTAGAACTTTTGCATAACCGATTGTAAAAATCCCACTCCACACATTACCGGTTCCAAGCGAATTATTATTCTCATCCCATATCTCAACATCTTTATTTGAAGAATAGAGCCCACTCAATGCAAAGTAACCATCAAGCCCAGGCATGCCAAATGTGAAGAATTCATCCCGGATACTCTGAAACCATTCATGATGGGAAACAAAGAATTGTAGTTCTTTTATCCCTGAAAGTCCGGCAGGATTCCAGTAAAGCGCGGTGATGTCATCAGCAAGTCCAACAAATGCCTCACCCATTGCTACAGGTCTTGGACCAACACCAATCTTTAATAAAGGATACATTGTGGTGCCAATATCACCCTGAGAAAACACAGAAAAAATATAGATAATTATGACCATTTTTCCTTCTTAATCTTTAGACATTTTATCTTATTATCACGGCCTTTTTCTTGGTGGTGAGATGCTCACCGTCATCCGCATAAAA
>JBNAVN010000064.1:0-12049 GCA_049700315.1 bacterium | reverse complement strand
GCGATTTTGTTTCTCGCGGATCAAACAAATGTTTGATTTATGGGAAAAACTTACCCCTTACGCAAGATGAAATGCTGTTGTGAGGCAAAAGTCAACATTTTTGACACAGGGTGAAAAGTGTTGACTTTTGAAAAATGGTTTATGTTTGATTGTAGTAATCAATTCCACGATTCCATAATTGTGGAATTGAGAAATTGTAAAATTTATGAATTCTAATAGAGTAGTGCCATGGGTGAATTTGTTTCCCCCTCTTTTGAGTATTAAAACTTAAGGGCAATCAATTTCTTACTTTCTTAAGAAACAAAGAAATAATGGTTTGGGCGTCGGGCTTTCCTGATATTCCAAAATGGACAGGCACATTGTCTGGAATAACTGATCAAAACTGAATAATTGAAAGAATCTGAAATAATATCAACCCAACTCCAATAGTTTCAAGGATGACCGTCAATAAAAAATTAAATTTATTAAAACTACTCATCACCTATCATCCCTTTGGTATAATATTGTCTCTTTCTTCATAATATTGTTTTCCTTACGCAATTGTCTTTCAATCCTGAAAATATAACTGAAAAGCAAAAACACCACAACTATGATTGGAATATATGCAACCTCCACTGATAGATAACCGCTCTGGTAAAATGCAGCACCAATATTGCCCAGATAATGGAATAGAACTGCCAAAAGATAATATTTCAAAAAATTACGATAAAAACCCATCAATACGATTGCGGTCATACATCCGTGGACAACAATGGCCATCAGTCTTTCATTAAAGAAACCAAATAAAAGCCAGAAAGAACCAGATGCATATTCAGGCATCTTCTGAGTAAGTGAAAATGCCAAATACCAGGCTTCACCAATCCCAAAACCAAATCCCAAAATTAGTCCAGCAATCAATGCCTTTTTCTTTTCTTTTAATACCTGCCTCAAATCACTAAAAATAACAGGCAGAATCTTTATCGTCTCTTCGGTCACAGGTGCAAGCAAGATTCCAATAGGCAAAAACCATAAGGGCCAGAGTTTTGGCTCTTCTTCTAAATTAAATAATGCCAGTAATTTAAGTGCAATCGGCCTTTTTACAGCAAGATTCACCAGGGCGCTTAAAGGCAAAGTTAAAAGAGAATATAGATAGAAATATTTTATCTCCCTCAATCCCCAGCGACCAACCCATAGGTAAAGAATTACCAACCCGACAACGGTAACTATCCCTGCCCAGATATAAAAATTCATTTTAACCTTGCCTTTAATGATAGAATAAATTTCGTTTCGGCATTGAAAATCTTGGTCTAAAGAGTTCCATATTCACCTCCAATCTGTTCAAGCTCCATCACTTGTCGCCCTGCGATATTTTTGATTAAATAATGTGGTTCATCCTTCTTGTAAAAAAATTTCTGAGTCGGGAATTTTGGATAATCACAGAGAACCATTTTTACTCCAGCGCAATCAAATCTCCCAAACCCACACTTTATAGTATCTTCTATCTTTTCGACTTCTATTAGAAACCTTTGACCAATATTAAGATTCACAAGATATAGCCTTTTGACAGGCAAAATGCCAAATGGAATAAGTCTAAATATATAAAACGCTGAAGCATTATCATAAGTGTTATCATCAATATCAATTTTGATTTTTTTTGTTTCTCGTTTCGTTAAAATCGTGGCAATAACGCACTTTTGCTGATACTCGCCTTTTATTGTAATATCCCCAGCGGGAGTTGTGATATAGGATTCATAAAGCAGGGGGCGAAAATCAAACTTAGAAAGATAAATTATCGCCCTTTCTTTAGTGTTTTGAGGATATACTACTGTTTCATTTGTTATTTCAATATCGCTCTCTTTTCTAAATGTTGTCATTAATTTACCGATTTCTGTAATTCTTTTTGTATCTTCAAAAAATTTTATATTATATATTGCCTTCTCATTATTTAAAAAAATATCCGTCATATTTTACTATTTCCCTATAATTGACTTGAAAATTCTACTGTATATGCCATCCTTTTTTAGCAGTTCATTATGAGTTCCAGTCTCAACAACCTGGCCGTCTTCTATTACACAAATTCTATCTGCAATCATTATTGTAGATAACCGGTGAGCAATCAAAATAATGGTCATCTTTTCTTTCATCTTTAGCAGAACCTCTTTTATCTTTTCTTCGTTTTCGCTATCAATAAAAGAAGTTGGTTCATCCAGGATTAAAACCTTTGGTTTTATTAAAAATGCGCGGGCTAAAGCAATCCGTTGTGCTTCCCCTGCAGAAAGATTTATTCCACTTTCACCAATTAAGGTCTCATAACCATCTGGCAGGTTTTCAACAAAATCAAGTGCTGCATCTTTTGCTACCTTATAGACATCTTCTTTAGAAACTGATTTCAAACCATATGTGATATTATCCCAAATCGTGCCCGGGAAAACATAATCATTTTGGAGCATCAAAAGCACCGATTTTCTTAATGCGGAGATAGTAATGTCCTTTATATTCTTGTTATCCAAAAAAATTTCACCTTGGTTTGGGTCATAAAAGCGAACCAATAGGCGACAGAGTGTTGTTTTGCCGGCGCCACTTTTACCGACCAAAGCAAAAATAATTTTAGCGGGAATTTCAAGATTTATATGTTTCAACACTCGTTGGAAATTGTAACCAAAGGAAACACCTTTCAATATAACTCTACCTTCTTGAGGAGTATATTCTACCGCCTTTGGCGACTCTAAGACATTAGGCCTGATATTTAAATATTCTAAACATCTGTTAAGACTTGCCCGGACATCCTGAAATGACAAAACAAGATTAGTAAGCGTAGAAATGGGCTGATAAAGAATATGAGTAAAAAGGAGAAATGCCATAAGGGAACCAAGTGTCATTTTACCGGCAATAACCTGACCACCACCATACCATAAAATTCCAAATGCCCATAGATTATTCACTAAAATTACTGTCGCATTGGAGAATTTGCCAATCATAAAGGCGCGAATCGTTACTTTTATTAAATCGTGCAATCTCTTGTGAAATCTAATCTGCTCTTTCTTTTCAGTAGACAACGACCGAATTAATTGAATCTTTTGAAAGTGCTCTACTGTATAACCAGTAAGTTCTTGGTCCTTTGCTTTAGATAATAGTGAATACTTAAGTAACGGTTTTCGAAATTTGATTATTACAATAACTTGAATACCGAGGATAAGAAAAGCAAAGAGGAAAAGATTTATATTCCACAAAGCCATAAATACACCAGCAAGTAACAGAATAAATTGAAGTGGTAAGGTAATCAAGATATTACTCCAGGAGGTTTCAATTATGGATGTATCTTGTAATATACGATAAGCAATTTCACCACTTGGCGTTTTACCAAAAAATTCTAAAGGAGCATACTGGAGATTCTTGAAAATATCCAAACGAAATTTTAATCCGCTCTTACGAAAAACCTTAATTAAAAAATAATTCCCAGTGAGCATTGCCGTAAATAGAATTATGAGAATCACCAGACAGAAAAGCAAAAACTTTGAAAGTAATAAATAGTTTTTTTGTCCGATGATGTTATCAATCAGAAATCGTGTAAGAAAAGGGGTGGTCAGGGTGCAAATTTGAGAAATTATTGCAAAGATGATGCCGGCGAAAATATATGATCCTTCACCTTTTGTATATTTGGCAAGAATAGCACAGTAATTTTTAATATCCCTAAACATAATAGAATCCAATTATATGGTGGATTGATATGAAGTTCAAGACGCTAATTACTGACTGATTCTTCAATTCTCTTTTTGAGATTTGCAATAAATGCCTCTTCATCCTGGGGAGTTATCCCATAGAGTCTTCCTATAGTCTGGATAAGTATAATAGCTTTACACATTCGTGTTGCACACATAGTAACTTCTCCTGCATCAGCATAATAACATACACCAAAAGCATAGCCCGGCCATCTATTACTTGCGGCTGGATGGAATATAAGATCGGTCTTACTTATTTGCTTTATATCAGGATAAGGTATTTTGAAAACAAAAGGACCGCCCCTTAAGTATAGACCATCAGGACGAAGTTCATATCTCATTGTAAAGAGGATAATAATCTCAAAAATAAAGAGCAAACTAAACGGAATTATAAAGAGTCCGTGTTTTACCATTAATGAAGGTTGGATAAATAACCGAGGTTCTTTAAGCCAAATCAAGAATACTAAAAAAACAACGAAACACATCGGTAGTAACCAGCCCCATAAGGAAAATTTTGGTCTAAATTTAATAATACTAATTACTGATTGCGTCTTCAATCTTTCTTTTGAGATTTGCGATGAAAAACTCTTCATTGTTAGGAGTTATACCATAGAGTCTTGTAGTCGTTTTAATCAGGATTATATCATTACACATCCTTGTGGAATACATCCGCACATTCCCCCAGTCTCCATAATAACAATCTCCAAGGGCAAAACCAGGCCAGCGGCAACTAGCTATAGGATGAAATGCAAGATTTGTCTTACTTACTTTTTTAATCTCAGAATAAGGTATCTTAGAAACAAATGGTCCACATCTCAAATAAAGGGCATCTTTTCGTAACTCATATCTCATTGTTGGTAGGATTAACATGGCAAAAAGAAAGGCACTACAGATACCACCTGTTATCGCAATGAGTAAGATAAAAGATTGCACTGATAGTCGCGAGAATATTGGACTTATAATCCAAATTATGAATAGTTGGAAAATTATCATACCCACTGGAAAGAAAAATCCGCTTAAGGAAAATTTTGGTTTAAAAATGATCAATTCCATTTATTTGTTTTAATTATAATTATTCATCACTCTAATGTCAATATGTGATACATTAGAAAATTACTTCAATGGGGGGCTTTTAAATTATAGCCCCACCTATCTTCTACAAATGTTTCATTTTTGTAAGTGGTAAGTTTTTCCCAAAAACCCTAACATTATTGCTCCCAGTAGCGAAATCCATATGATACCATTATACTCAAAATTTAAAATTTGACAATACCCGAAATCAATTTTTAAAAAAAGCCATCTTCAATCCTGTGTTCCCGAAAAAAATATATATAAATTGTCTTATTGGCGGTTTTAAAATTATTAAACCATTAACCGCCCAAAAATGGTTTATGTTTGATTGTAGTAATCAATTCCACAATTCCAAAATTGTGGAATTAAGAAATTTATCAATGGCATTTGCAGGAGCAACCTGCAACATAACTGCCCATAATTGCCTTTTTAATGTGAAATATATCAAATACTTCGCTTTTACCGCACTAACCTGATGTTTTTAATCTGCATCTGAAATATAATTGCAAACAATTGAGTATTAAAACCCAAAACTTATTCCAATTCTTAATCGGCGCGGTGGGGTAAAATTATTTGGTGATTCATCAGTTGCTTTGACTAAATCAACATAAGCTCTGTAATTTTCATTTGGTGAAATCATGCCATCGTGATTGAAGTCAGCAGCCGGATGATAATATGGAGATGATATTGAAATAGTATAATTGAAATCTGATTCTTTAATCCAGAATAGCGGCACAATCGTTCCCAAAAAACTAATCTGGTATTGCCAACTAAATATATTTATTACTTCAGCAAAAATACTTATGTTTGTTCTACTAACAGCGAATGTTTTTGATAGATAGCAATCAATCTGTTTCTGGAAAGGAAATTGAAGGATATTCCTTTCTTGATACTTTCCTTCTGGACCGGGTGGCGTATATGGAAATCCATTACCAAAATAACCCAGCACATAAAACCTTGAATTGAATGGCAAACCCATATCACACTGGATAAATATCCTGTGCCTCTGGTCAAAATCAAGATAAAATTCACCTGCAGGTGGAATAACATTCGTATCAGGATTCTCATAATAATATCGCCAGTATATATCATCCGCATAAGAACTCGTCCCTTTTGCCCAGGAAAGGGAATATGATATTTTACTGTTGAACACCTGATTTTTCCAATCTAAAATACACTCAACCCCTTTGACATCAGCATATTCAATATTGAAATACCGATTGTGAACGGTCGTTCCCACAATCGCCTTACGCACACCAACCAAATCAGTCGCAGATTTACTATAGGCATTGAAATTTGCGGTGAGATTTTTTTTGATTATTCCCTGTAATCCAACTTCATAACTCGTCGTCTTTTCGGGCTTCAGTTCTGGATTACCAAGAATTCCACCGATATGCCAGAACAAGTAATCCAAAAATGGTGGAAATGGAAGGAGATTGTAGTACCGATAAACATAATCATATAATGGTGGCTGTGTATATTTACCAATGTTCATCCTTAAGAATAACCTATCTGTAATCATAAATGAACAACCAATCCGGGGTGATATTGTATGATTACCGGAAATACCAGGAATATCAGTTGAAAAATAATCATAACGACAACCAACCTTCATAAATAAACCCTCTAAATCAATGTTGTCCTGAATATAAAAACCACACTCCTTTGGATAATAATGCCAGTCATCAGCAATCGGATGGGTTGTATCACTGCTCAATAGATAGGCAAATCTCTTTAAATCAAGATATGTATATTCAAACCCGGACTTTAATTCATGGGACTTATGCACCTGCAAATCCGCCTTAATATTCGCCTTCATCACCAGACTGGTCTGGTCCTGATACTCAGGATAATCACCCTCAGTCCTCAGTTTAAAAATTTCTACCCCAAATGGATTGCTATTAGTGCCACGGGGATATTTTAAGAGTTGATACCTTTTGAATTTAAAGTCGTCAAAGACTCCATAAGGACCCGGCTCACGCACACCAAATTCTTTGTTCGTCCATAAACGGGATAGCGTAATATTGAAAAACTTTCTTGTATCAGGCAGATAATTAAAATTTAAAACCTGCAAATTCCCTTTCCTCAAATCTGAACGATAATGATCAAGATGGAATTTATACTCAGGCCGATAACGGTCAAATTGGGTTCTTGAACCTGCATAACTCATCCCAAGATTCAACTTCCCTGATGGTGCATATAACAATTTTCCATATAGAGTATAATCATCCCTCTGCTGATGCGGAGTGATTTTTGTTCTCGGGTCCCAATCATCAGTATGCATCAAATCAAACGAAATGATACCATTAAGCCTCTCCTGAATCGGCACATTCAAAAACGAACGAAAATTCTGATAACCAAAACTATAACAATAAGGTACTGATACCTCTGAACCGGTCTGAACCTGACCACCCAAATATGACTTCGGCCTCTCGGTAATGAGATTTATCACCCCGGACATCGCCCGACCATACTCAGCATCAAAACCACCAGGCAAAAATATCACCTCATCCACAATATTCTTTGAAAGATTTAACGCCGGCTCACCACTCTGCGGATCAATGATAGAAACATTATCAACCATATACTCAACCTCAGTCGCCCTACCCCCACGAATGTGAATCGCGGTATCAAGATTCGCCACTGAAGGCTGAAAACTTATCATTTCACTTATCCTGTCAACCGATAATGGCGCAATCTCCTCTTTTCTGACAATATAAGTCGTACCCACCATCTCTTTCTTTATCATTTCCCGCTCCGCAATAACAGTAACCGGCACAACCTCAATCGTAGTCGGCTTTAAACTCACTTCAAGTTTCTTTATCCGGTCTGTCTCAACAATCACATCCTCAATCCTTACGGTCTGGTATCCAAGACAGGAGACTTCAATTGCATATCTTCCTGATGGAACATTCAAAATATAAAATATTCCATTATCATCTGTGGCAGTGCCGATTTCAGTATTGAGTATGACTACATTTACATAAGCTAGTGGCTCTTTTGTCTCGGCATCATAGACAACCCCTTGAATCTTACCACCGAGGGTGGTAAAAAGAAAGATAAACCACATATAGACTTCCTGAAGCATAAAATTATATACCTAATTTATCATCTGTCAAGTAGGGTGGTCAGCTTTCAGAGCTGTAGGGTGGCGAAAGCGTTAGAACTGATGGCACATGCCCTGGGTCAACAATCCGCAGACATTCATAGCCTATTCCTGCTAACCCTATCATTAAACCACAGGTCTCAACCTGAAATTTATTACTAAACCTGAAGCCGTATTTATCAATGCCTTCCAGAATTGAAGCAGCAATGTTATTTACTTTCTTTCGCAGATTTTTATATTTAGAGAACTGGCTGGCATATAATAAAAAATCAAAATTCCCAAAGTCCCCATGACATAATGAATGATTGTAGCCAAATCCGTAGTTAAATGTGGAATAAATTGCACTTCTAATTTCTGTGTGAATAATATTATCGTTTATGTAATTTAGCATACTTAGACGACTCAACCCAATCCCTACTGCACCGTGACACCAGGCGACAGGGAATACAGCACGTGGTTGATTGGTTTTAGCATCGTTTGACTGTTCAGATGTATCCCAGGTAATCCAGTTTTGTCTTTCCGGAATAAAAAGACTTCGTTCATAGGCAATTGCATCAAATGCTGCTTTTTTGAATCGTTTATCTTTAGAGACTTCAAATAATTTTATCAGTGCCAGAGCAATACCAGCTGCACCATGGCCAAAGCCACTGGCAGGAGTTTGTGAGGTTGTGGTCCATCCGATACCAGTTTCTAATAGTCGTGCATTGGTAACGAGATGTTCTCCACACTTAATTGCTAAGTTAAGAATTTTAGCCGTTGGCCAGCAGGAATATAGAGAAAGTAAACTTAAAATAAATCCTGATACACCAGCCATAATATCAAAATATTTGTCCTTTTCTATTAGATGTGCTACAGACAAGGCTAAACCCTCAGCTTCTTTATATAACAAAGGTCTACGCCAGAGCGCACCAAGATGAGAGTAAGTATAAATTATACCACCCCAACCGCTAAATGCTCCAAGTGAATTAAGCCATGATTTGTTTCGTTTAATCAAACGGCGTAGAGTTATCAATCCACTTTGGGAAATTGAAGTGTATTTTTTATTTCCACTGATTTTGTCTAAATACGCCAAAAAAAGTAATATCCCACATATCCCGGAGTATAAGTCAATACTTAACGGTCCTACGCTTAAATATCCTTCATTATCAAAAGTTAAACCAATCCAGCAGATGTCCCTTTTGCCATACATTGCAAATTGGTCTAACTTCTCTGCCACATCCAAAGCGACTTTCATTGCCTTTATTTTTATCTTCTCGTAATTATGATTTGCCTTTAGTTTAGGCAACGACAATTGCTCGATTTGATTTTTATGCTTATCTAATTCCAATGTTGCGATAGAAGCGCGGATAAAATATATTTGTCTATCTAAATCTTTCAGATTTAGACTATTTATACGTTTGCGCACCATATCTATCACTCTATTTGCAAACAATTTCGGAAATTTCCGACCCCGGCTGTCATATAAATTACAGGAGTCTGTAAATGTGGTAAATATTGGGATATTATTATTTTCTAAATCTTCCTTTTCACTCTGTATTAATTTTTTCAAATAAGGGTGGTCTTCAATCGCCACCCAAAGTTTATCAAAGAAACGTTCTCTATCAAGGGCATTGCGTAAAAAATCAGGATGATAACTATTATATAACAACAATGCATACGACCGTGTTGGCCGGATTAAAACGCGAATTTCATCACCGATAAATTTACTTAAAGGGCCGTCTTTTGACAACAATCGCTTACGGCACTTTAACAAAAACTGATAGATTGTTGTGAAACCTTTGATTATTTCATTTATATAATCAACAACTTTAACTTCACTGTTTTGAATAGATGGCTGATTGTATCCTTTCCGAGTCGTCTGCGCTACTGCCACCAATCGTGCTTCATCGGTTCCCATTCTTTGAATTACAAACATTCTGTCCGGTGATATCTGTCCTTCAACAGGACTTATCCCACTTAAATCAAGCCCTTTATAATCAGCTTTTATAAATACACGCTGGGGTAACAATCCCGTCCTCATCACTGTATGTAATACAAAATTTGCAGCGATAAATTCTGATTTGCCCGATGTTTTTTCGCCAATATGAGGCTGAAAAAGCGATTCAAGATCAACAAATACTGGATATTCTTTACTTGCAATTAAATTCTCAAAATGGAAATCAGTCCCATCAAGGGCATAAAAAAGTGCAAGATAGCCGCCGATCCTTTCATAGAAACGACGAACCTCATCAGGAGTCTCACAAGAAAGATAAGGTATAAACTCCATCCACCCATATGTTTGACGATCGAGAATTTTTAGGGTCGAGAAGAATTTATGTTTAAGACACTTATTTATCCACATTAATAATTCTTGAAAATGTATATCTATTGCCATTGATCTTGGTTTATATACTAATTTAAATCCTGATTCGAATTCTGTAACCAGCACTGAATGACCTTTAAAGTGTGGATCACCACTGGCATAGATTTTAGCAAGTAACCCGGGGTGCCCATCTGGCGAAAATATATCCAAAATTGCATGCCAGTCATTGAAAAGCCGTTGTAAAAACTCATAACTGGAGTTCACCCAGTTATTAATTGTATTAATTATCTGACGACAAAGCACAGGATATTCCTTTAAAATTAAAAATGCTACATCTTTATTGGATATTTGGTGTATAAAGCTTGTAAATCGTTCTTCAGATGTAGCACCATTTAATCGTCCCCGCAACCGAAATACATTTAATTCTAAGATAACGGTTTTGATAATCATATTAAACAAAGCATTTGCGAGACTGGGAAACATTATTTCTATAACTTGATCTGGATAGAACGGTAAATCTACTTTTGAATGTGATTCAATATGCGATGTAAGTTTCTCATTCAGTTGTAAAAAACCATCGTTAATTAATGGAGAAACCATTTTCAGAAATATATAAGGATTATCTGGAGTTATCTTCTCCAAAATACTCAGATGGGATGATATGACATCCGAAGAAAAAGACTCCTGGGTTTTAATTACCCATTGGGGTTGTGATTTCAAAAACTGCATAAATGCACTGGTGGGGATGCCCAAAATTTGCTTAAGTTTATCCTCTGTCAAATTTTCTGTGCGAAGTTTCTGTCTGAAATACAAGTCATTCTTAAACGGAAATTGCCTGCGCCAGGTTTCCACTATATTATTGGCACCCAAGCAATTTACCTTACATTTAAATCTTATGTTCTGAAAAAATTTGGTTCTTTCTTTTATAGTAAGTGCTCGCGACCAGGTTGAAAAAAAGTATTTGCGCTTCATTGATTATAGCTATATAATTTTTTGGGGGAATAGCTTATTAGCAAGCCATCCCCCAAATTCAGGCTTTATTATTGGCATGTTGGACTCGGACAGCACTCAGGAGTGGGACTGCAACTATAATTAGTTACTGTTGACCATCCGCCAGCTGCTTCCTTAAGGTCTTCATCTGAGAGCATAATTTCACCTGCAGGATGTTCAGGAATCATCTGGGTATCTCGGAGATATCTACGATAATCAGCATCCTTCCATGCCCGAATGATTTTCCTGACTGACATATTTATCACCTCCTTTCTTGTAACGTGGGTGTTCGGAAATTCCGAAACACCGCATTTTCCTTCATCTGTGAGAACCTCATTTTTTCACCAATCGGCATTCTCATCTTTGTAAAAAATCCCACTCAATTTCGACACTCTTTAGAATGAGTATATTTCTCTAATTTCCACCCCGGCTTCCGAGCAGCACGACCTTTTTGAAGGACCCTTCTCGCTGGTGGTTGGAAATGGATTCCGTGTCAAGCGCGGAATGACAAAGAGAAGTGACCAACCACCAGGGGTCAGGACCGGAACCGCAATCTGGTCTAGCTCGTTTCTCTGGTTTCTTCAGTCTGTTTAGTTTCTCTGGTTTCATAGTGCAATTCCTTTTGGAAGAAGAAAAGAGATTTGCCTTTTCGGGGCGAAAAGCCCAAAAAGACCTCGCTAATCGTGTTGATGCTGAAAATCCGCGCAGAGTTATGGTAGGTAGGTAGGTAGGTAGGTAGGTAGTGAACCTGATTATCCATTAAGAGCATAGACCATTATACCCAAAATGAAAAACTTGTCAGGAGGCAAGTGCAATGCCTGAAAACTCCTGATTTTATTCTGGTTTGCAAAGGTTTGTGTCTTAAAATTGTAGTAAAAAAAT
>JBNAVN010000063.1:0-12304 GCA_049700315.1 bacterium | reverse complement strand
AGGTTGTAAAGAGAAAAATTTGACATATTGACAAACCTTTTATAGCAGGGAGAGGAAATCTATTTTTATCTATTTGATTTTGCAGTATAGTAATTATTAAAATTTCTATCCTGCAAGATAAAGTAGGATGCTACAGAACTCCATATATTTCGGATGGTGAATTTATTTAGTAGTGTCAATCTACACTCTTTTTACTATTGTAGCTTCCATCTTTAGATGGACGAAGGACGAAGATACTTTCCTTTCTGTCTTCTACTTGTTCAACTATTCTAACATGTTAGAATGTTAGAACGAATGTTCAGGATTTTTTATCTCATAATTAAAATTTTTGTTTTTTTAGTCTCTTTGTTACCATCAAGAATTAAGAAGTAGACACCGGAACCGAGATTGGATGTAGTAAAGTTTTGCTTATAGACACCAGACTCAAAAGTGCCATCGGCAATTGTCTTTAGCCTTCTGCCGATTATGTCATAAAGGTCTAAACGGATTTTCTGCCTTTTGGGAATTGCAAATTGTATTCGGGCATTATCTTTTACAACATTTGGCAAGACCATCAATTTTAACCTTTCACCTTCCACCTTTAACCTTTCACCCTCTTCAACCCCTTCTGGTGTGCCATAGATATAATGGACTTCATGAACAGACTGGCTGTCATCCGTAGCATGGCAAGCGATATGAATTAAATTTTCGCCACCAACCCGGAGTGAACCGACCCAACCCCAAGTAGTTGTCGGTGTAAAAGGAAGAATTTCTCTATGCCAGCCAAGCGAATCTTTGTAAGCAATTTTATTCTTAGGACGGCTGGGCCATTCGTGGTGACCATACAGAATGTATGGCTTGCCCAATGAATCTATATCCAATACCCTCTGATTATTAATGCCACTGAGCGCGTCAACTGTATCTATGTGCCAGAATGTGCCATCGTAATAAGCATATTGTACTATTCCGTTCTCGCCGAGGGGATGTTGTTGCAGATAAACAATGCCTGCGAAATCGTTTGGTCCGATAGCTATTGAAGAAAATGAAAGTAAAAAATCCGCAAACAGTCTGTCTAACATCTCTTTAACCCAGATGCTATCAACTTTTTTGGCATACCACAGTTCGCCGCTACCGTTAGGGATAAAGCGCATATAACTTACATAACATTCTTTTCGGAAAGCAATCGACATACCACTATAATTTCCATAATAGTAGTTCGTATCAATTATAGTTTTCATCCAGCCACTGTCAGTCCTGATAGCATAATAGGCAAACCCTGCACTTTCAAGATCGTAAATAATGTGAGGAATATCCAAGCTGTCGGTCGTAATTGAATAACTATAGAAATCGAGCTGTGTTGATGACTCTACGGTGTCCTTAATCCAACCTGTTGAATCTTTGTGAGCAACAATAAGATACATGACAGGATTAATTGTATCAACAACGGCGTAGATGCACCAAATTCTATTTCTCGTGTCAATAGCCAAATCAGGCGGATACATCACATGGCAGCATGTTTCAAAGGTATCGACAGTCCAATTACCATTGACCTTAGCATATAAAAATAAATAATAAAGTGCGAGAGCACCTGATGAACCTCTATATTTTGAAACAAGGATATAAGGATTGGCGCCTGAATCAAGTGCAATTGTTGGAGGGTATGTAATCTTTTCAGTCGCAACTATCTCTATTGTCCATGCAGTAGATAAAAGTAAACTTAATACAAACATATAGCACCTCCTACGGGGTGCAGACCTATAAAACAAGTCTGCACCCCATTATGCGTTGTTATCTTAAGAACAAAAATTTCTGGGTTTTAGTCTCTTTTTCACCTTCAAGAATTAAGAAGTAGACACCGGAACTGAGATTAGATGTATTGAAGTTCTGCTTGTAGACCCCGGGTTCAAAAGTGCCTTCAGCAATTGTGGTGATTTTTCTACCAAGAATGTCATAGAGAGACAATCGAATTATCTGTTTATTTGGCACACCATACCAAATCTGGATATTTTGTCTGCAGATACTGGGGAAGACATTCATTTCAAACACAGGATTTAGAGGAATTGTCATTGCAGTTTGTGGTCCGCCTCCTTGTTCTTCTTCAAACTCATAGAGATTTCCTTTGTGACACATCGCAAAATCACCACGGATTTTGGGAATCCTTACTATAATCTCACCATCGTTGATGTAGGATGCTCGTGGCACAGGCAATTCAACAGTCTTTGGAATACCCGCATCGTATTTTATCAAATGCTGGGCAGTGTTGTCTATCTTCACCCATTCTCTCCATTCACCACCAGACTCATGATAAGCAGTTATAGCAAGACGGTATTTCAAGTCAGGATTTAATCCGGTGAATTTGTAAACCAACTCAGTTGTATCATAATCCACTGGATAATTCTCATAGGCAATATAGGCATCGCGCTGGACTAAATAGGGTGATGGAATTTCTGAACCAGCATAGATTGTATAAAGGGGTATTGGGATATATTGAAGGCTCTTTCTTTTGGTCTTGATGCCAAAGATGTACGGATTTTCTTCGGATTCGTATTCTTCAGTGAATGCACTATAAAGATAAAGACCTGTAAGTGTCTGTCGCCAATCACAGGAAGCCCAGAGCGATTGGGTATAGGGGGTATTGCTCAAATTACCATCGCCATAAAGGTCAGAATGGTAAAGGACTTCCCAATTCTTTTTGCCATCTATTATTTTGTGCTCATTCCAGACAAGGATTCTATTATTTGCCGTAATCACTGGCAAATCTGATGCCTGATTTGGTGTCTCAATCTCTTTCCATTTTGTCCAGACACTTGGTGGCTGATTCAAGAATCGTTCTGCCTTGTAGATATCTCTGCCTTCTATATTACCAGGTGTTTCTTCTTCACTCCAGACCACAACTGCCTTTTCATTATTAAGACAAATAAACGGATGGAGAGACGGAATATTCCAGGAATTAGAAATATTTATTGGCTCGGTCCATCCAGTTTCTGTTAGGCATTTATACCAGATTTCAGCAGCAGGTTCACCGGCCTCGGGTGGAAAGTCGTAGACAATATGGGGATAGCCATATTGTAAATCAATACTTGGAGATGAAGGCTCCCAATCTTCTGGCACGGTTGCTGAATCAATGATAACTGTCTCGGTTGATGGATTGAAGACATCAAAGCGCTTGTATACCACATAGGCTTTGCCAGGTGCATAAAGGATACCACTATATACTAAATGGCAGATATTGTTCGCATCAATCCGTATGCTTGGTGGAGATACCACTGGCTGGAAAGGTGCTGGACCATAAGGATAAGAATCTACAGTAAAGACCACCCAGTTCGGCTCATCGTAACGGGCAAAATAGATGACCGCAGGCTGTTCAATCAACCAAGGTTCAAGTGAATTGCGAAAAGCAAGACAGGGACGTGGATTAGATTCAGTTGTGATGCCAATACTTGGGTTGCAGGTGAACCGTGAAACATTCTGAGTTGACGACCAGGATGTGCCACCATCAGTAGATAATGTATAAGCACTCCAGTCGTCGGGGCCATTAATACCAGGAAATTCAAGTTTTGTAAATGCCAAATGGAGATTTTCTGTATTCAGTTGACGCACCAATTTTCTTCCTTCAGTATATTCAGTATGTCCAGTTGGAATTGTAACATCAAACTCAAAGACCTGGACATTACCCTGATAAGGGATGTAGTTGTGTTTGGTCACCGTGACTTTTAATATTCCAGTAGTAGGCACATTCAGGTTAGTAAAATAGGCTCTTCCTTCTGCATCGGTCATTTGTGATTCATAGACCTCAGGAAGGGTTGGTCCAGGCTTATAAATCGTGACAAGGGCATTGGGCACTGGTGGATATGGGTCGGGTAGGGCTCCAAATAATTCCTGAACTGTTACAACAAAATTAATTGGTGTATTTGCTGGAATTGCATCTGGATGACAAACAATCAAATCCTTTGGATTCTCTGTCCAGACCGGCATCTCTGGAGAGCCAAAGAGATTATTCATATATGCGCTATTCCACCCAACAAAACCCATTGAATATTTTGACAGGGCATGCGGGAATCCAATTATGTATCCATTTGGTGTATCAAAAAGATTTTCAAGAAAACTTCTGTGCATCGTAAGGGATTCATATGGATATATATGCCTTGTGTTTCCTATATAAGATACTGCACCTATTGCTGGTCTTCGGTCTGGTGGAACATCTAAACGGTAAAATGAAACAAAACCCTCTGGAACACAAGGGTATATGTCACCGTTCCAATGACCATTCCAATCACTCGTTGCAAAAGAATCAAAGGCCGCGGTAATACATCCAAATGAATAAAAGATGTAGTATTTGTTAACATTTTCCAACTCATCAACCGAGGGGAAATTTCCATATTCCCAACTGAGAAGAAGTTCTTTGTAAGGATTACCATAGGCATAGGTATTTGTCCTCAAGCCATCTGGCGCACCATGACCATAATGGGAAGCAATTCCATAACCAATATTCAAAGTATCTATTAACTCATGGTGAGGTGGGTCACAGAGAAATTCAAATAATTGATGTTGAACAAAATAACCAGGAAAATATTGTTTTGTTTCATCCATCCAATCTCGAAAATAGTGCCCCCATTCAGGATGATTTTCTTGTGTAATCCATAGTGAATGGGTCATTAGATTTCTATTTGCAGGAGATTTTTCGTATGTAAGGCGCTTTTCTACCCAGGAGAGTGCTTGGTCGTAATTCCATGCCGGAACACGACCAATAAAAATATTTGGTATATACCCCGGGACATCATCCGTAGGCTCACCGATTCTTCCATCTTCGTCTCTATCCCATTCACCATAGAATACTTGAAAGTAAAGGTCTGCTGGTGGAATATAGTCACTATAGCTTAGTGGTAAGTTATCAATTCCCCAACAAAACCTAAATGGAAATTCAGCATTATCACTGCCACCTAAGATTGCAAAGGCAAGGCCATGATTATAATGAGCATCATATAAGAATTCTTTGACTTTTGCGGCATCATCCCCGATATGTTCCCAAGACCAGCCAGCATATTCCCAGGTCTCCCACCTACCATCATATATTGAGTAGATCGAATTGAGTGTCATTATGATACAAGGCATGCCTTTCTCAACAAGCCATTGAGCCAATGGTTGATAGGCACCAGCCATTTCTGAGGTTGTAACAATTGCCATGTCATAGGCACCCCTTGAAGGTAATTCTTCATCAGGAACAAGTGGTGGTGGTGTATAATAGGCATCAACTTCCCAGTGATTATAGACACTGCTTTTTATTGACTCTTTATATAACTGAAAGACTCTTTCACCCATAATTCGTGGACGCTGGGAAAGTGGAACATTTTCAAGGACAAAACGGAAGGTAACCGATTGCAAAATGTAAAGACTATCCTTTGCCGGGTTGTAAAGCAGAGGATAAATCCCTATTGTTACTACTGGTATACCGCTGAAACTTCCTCTATGGTTGACAAAAAGTAATGTCGAATCTGGAAACAAAGCATCCTTATTATAGACTGTAGAATCCGGAGATACCCAAGGCGGTGGTGGAGCGGACATTGGGACTTTTGGTTGAGCAGGATAGATATTGTATGTTCCGGATAAAGGCACAATGTTAAGTGAAAGAATTTCTATATTCTGGACCTTTGTGCCATTGGGAAGGATGAAGTTAAGTGATTTGAGCGGTAATTCTGGTGCGCCGGTGTCCGTTATTGCGGACATCTCAATTCCCCTTACCCTATCATACCCATTCTCAACAGTGAATTCAAATTGAGAAAGGTCAAATGACAGGGTATATGGACCTTGAGCAAATACTACACTCAATAGCCCGATAGATAGATAGATAGATAGAGCGCAGCATATTAACCTCCTCTTTTCCTTTTTGACCCTTTTTTATTTCACCTTTTTAAGTGCCAGGTCAAACACTTAGAATTTTTTTTGCCGTTGCTTCACCTCCTTTCGTTTTGTGCTTTTAATGTCTATATATACTATAATAAATTTTTGTAAATTGTCAAGGGTGAATTGCAAAGGTCACATTTTAGTTTTTACCAGAATTGTGGTTGCCTGTTTTGAAATAAATTCAGGATGACATTATTTATCAAGGATTGCAATAATACAGTTATTGCTCTAAAAATCGCCCAATGAATTGGGCAACTATATTTATTACCACTCAGTATGGCTTAAAAAATAATTTTTGTGAAAAAATTCCTATTTATTGATACCCCTATAATCGTCCGACTTAAGTTGAACATTGCAAACATTTGTTGTCGCGATTAGAAATCGCTCCTACACTTTTGTAAATTCTGAAGATTTCATAAAGAAGGTGCCACCGCAGTGATAAATCAGCCCTGCTTTTGCGGTATCCCAGATGCCATCCTTAAAAAAATCTTCTTCAGCCTCTGCATACAAAATTTCTCCAAAGAAAATAATGTGGTCGCCAATTTCTATTGAATCAATCACTGAACATTCAATTGAGCCGATACACTCTTTTATCTTCGGTGTTTTTATCAATTTCTCTGCCTTTTCCGGTGTGAGTTTTGTTTCTTTAAATTTGTCTACTTCCCTTCCTGAATGGGTGCCACAATAAAGCATTTGTTCAATCAAGTCCCAATTTGGAATGTTCACGATAAACTCACCGGAGTTTTTTATCAATTCTAAGGAAAAGCGCTCTTTGCCTATTGATATTGCCAGGGCAGGTGGTTTAATAGAGACCGGTGTCTGCCAGGCAATCGTTATAATATTTGACTTATCCTTGTAATGGGATGTAACAAGTACTACATTCCCTGAATTTATCAATCTATTTGCCTTTGAAATAGGGACTTCTACCTTCACAATATCTCCTTTAACAAAATTAATTTTATCTGCTTTTTATTATTTTCTTCCACAGGCTTTCAAACTGCCCGATCAATTCTGGCATCTCCAGAATCTCAGAAAACTCTTTAAGCCATTTCCTAATATATTTTGGATTAAGATTTTTTCTCTGGCGCATAATTATTCCTTCTATATCGGATAGGTCCCGGGCTCTGCCGGCAACTGATTTGTGAATAATAAGGTCTTCTGCCGAGCATATCTTGACCGAGACCTTGCCCAATTGACATTCTACTGCGCGTTTAATTACTATCTCTTCATAACCGGGGATACCAAGGGAGATATCTATTTCATACCCACTTCTGCTTTTAACCAGGCATATTCTGTTTTTAAGAGCAAACTGGAGTGCATCTTTAATGCGCGGGGAAAAGGCAGAAAGGATTTTTTTTATAACTTCTTCTTCTGTACCTAAATCAACGAGAATGGTCACATCAATATCCCGAGTAAATCTCGGCTCACCCCAGTGTTGAAGGGCAATACCGCCAATCAAAACATAGGGTATCTTCTCTTTTGTAAAAAATTGATGAACCTCTTTAATCGCCTCTAATTGTCTGTTCATTTTTGTTAATATTAAACAGTCTTCTCCTTTTAAGAAGAATGTCTAATCTCTTTTTTAAAATTTCTTTTGACTCTAATTCTTTTGCACACTCCTCTGCTAACTTACAGAGTTCAAGATACTCCCTCAGGGATTCCTCAATGCTTAAGTTTGCAAGCCTTCTCATTCGTTCCCTGAATATAAGTTTGTTTGCCCTTTTGTAGCCATTTATAAAGCGAAGCAATGAAATTTTATCAATCTTTATCTTTTTACCCATATCATCACTCTTCCAATTCTACTATCGGCACAAAGGCATCAACCTGTTCACCTTCTTTATAATTTATTTTTTTAACCACACCATCCTTAGATGCCTTTAATTCATTCTGCATCTTCATTGCTTCAACGATTGCAAGAGTCATTCCAGCAGTTACTTTATCTCCAATCTTTACAGGAACTTTTACCAACAAACCAGGCATAGGTGAGACGACTGAATTAGATTTCCCGGTTACGGTTATCTCGCCCTTCACCTTCTCCTGTTTTTCTGATTCAAATAGATAATATTCTCCATCCACTGCAACATATTTTTTATCTTTTTCTTCAGCATAAAAAATCGTGAAAAGCTCATTATTAATCCTGAACCTTACAGAATTTATTAAACTCTTTACATCTTTAATTTCGTATGTTTTGCCATTGATTATTACTTTATAAAAATCCTTTTCTTTTTCTAGCCTCACTGCGTAAGTATTATTCAAGTATTTCAGTTTAATTTCTATATTTCCCACTTCCCTATCTCCAGCCATGGATTTGACTCGGAAACGACCCGGTGTATTTCAGAGACAGATATTTGTTTTTTATTAATACTCTCTAATGCAGCAGTAATAAGTGCAATATCTATCTTTTCATATTTCGGAAGCAAGGATTGGAGATTTTCATCTATGAAGTGTGTATGGAGTTCACCATTAATAAACTGTGGTGTTTCAATTATCCTTTTCAAAAATGGAATATTTGTTTTTATGCCTAAGATAACATAATTTTTTAGAGCCTGTATTGTGCGAGCGATTGAATCTTTTCTTGTCTCTGCCCAAACAATCAATTTGGCAAGGATTGGGTCATAATAGGGCGGTACATTCCAGTTAGAATAGATCCCTGAATCAACCCTTATCCCTGGACCCTGGGGTTCCTGCACAAATAAAATCTTCCCGGGGGATGGTATGAAATTATTGTCAGGGTCTTCAGCATAGATTCTTGATTCAATTGCATGACCCCGTTGATGAACATCTTCCTGTTTTATATCAAGTTTTTCTCCCGATGCTATCAAAATCTGCCGCCTTACAATATCAAACCCTGTAACCATTTCAGTAATTGGATGCTCAACCTGGACACGGGCATTTACTTCAAGGAAGTAAAAATTCTTATTCTGGTCAAGGAGGAATTCTACTGTTCCTGCATTCACATATTCTGCAGCAGTGATGATTCTCTTTGCGGTCTCTCCCATTTTCTCACGGAGTTCAGGTGTCAATGCTGGTGAAGGTGTCTCTTCAATTATCTTTTGATGCCTCCTCTGGATTGAACATTCCCTTTCACAGAGATGGACAACATTACCATATTTATCGCGCAAAACCTGAAATTCAATATGCCGCGGTTTCTCAAGATATTTTTCTATGTAGACCGATTCATCACCAAATGCACTCTTTGCCTCGCGCCGACTCAATTCAATGCTCTCTTGTAGCGCCTTTTCATTATGGGCGATGTGCATCCCTTTTCCACCACCACCGAGCGCTGCCTTTACTATCACTGGATAACCTACCTCCTGTGCCACTTTCAAATAATCATTTAAAACGCCACTTGAAATCTCCATTCCTGGGATTATCGGCGCATTGGTTTTTCTTGCAGTTATACGAGATGCTACTTTATCACCAACAAGGGAGAGTGCCTTTGAGGATGGACCAATGAATATGATACCACTATCTTCACATGCCTTTGCAAATGCTGGGTTTTCTGCCAGAAATCCATAGCCAGGATGGATTGCCTCCGCACCTGATTTTTTTGCAGATTCTATTATTACAGGGATATTTAGATAACTTGAAAGGGGTGCAGGTTCGCCAATACAGATTGCCTCATCACAATATTGTAAATGTAAAGATTCTTTATCAGCGGTTGAATATACACCAATCGTTTTTATCCCCATCTCCCGGCATGCACGGGCAACCCTTATCGCTATCTCACCCCGATTGGCAATTAAGATTTTTTTAAACATCTCCAATTTGTTCCTTTATTCTTTTCGGGAATATAAAGACACTCAATTCATTTGACCACTCTTCTAAATATGACCAATCCAGATTATTACCCTGAACTTTTGCGATACCTAATGCATCATTAAATTGCCTTTCTGAATTGCCCATTTTTGCCCATTCAAGTTTGGCTAAAATTGTATCTTCCGGTGAAGCAAACCAACATTTTAAACCCATAAAGTCAACCAATTTACGGCGACTGAATTCAACTATACTGTATTTTCGATTTATAATCGGTATAATATCAAATTTGAAACCAGTTTTATAGTGTATGATATAAAATATTTTTTGTTGACAAAGTATCTCTTGCGGTGATTCACATTCCACATAAAATTCTGTAGCAATCTCATGTAAGAAATCTTTGAAGGGTTCTGTTGAAGTCTTAATTACTATATCAGCATCAAAGGTTGCCCTTGGTACACCATGCAAATTGCCTGCAAAAGAACCAGTAATCATATACTCAATCTTATGCCTTTCAAATAATTTTATCACTATATCCAATATCTCTGTAGTTAACATTTATTATATACTCTTTCATATAACCTATCAGTCAAAAGTAATCTCTAAAGTGCATCTTCTATCTCAGCGTTAGAATATTCAGAGTGTCTCTGTTTAATCCCGGCTTTGATTAGTTCAATAGCCATTTGTGTTGACTCCAGAGACAGATTAAATCTATCCTGACCGAACATATTTCTAAATATTTCTATCTGCAATTCTTCGGATTTCTTATCCGTATCTTTAATTATTCTGATACCCATTTTGGTTTTCTTTTCTCTAAAAATGCTGACATCCCTTCCTGTGCCTCATCAGAAATACGCATCTGGGCAATTACTTCAGCAGTGTATCTCTTAAATTCATCAACCGACATCCCGGAAACATTTCTCAAAAGTTCTTTGCATTTCTTTATCGCTTCAGGTCCGCTTGAAAGCAATTGATTGACAAGCCCTTCAACCGCCTTATCAAGTGCATCAGGCGGAACCATAATATTAACAAGCCCGGCATTCAACGCCTTTTCTGCTGACATTCGTTCACCGGTCAAAAAGAATTCCCGGCATCTACCTTCACCACACTTTTTTACAACATAGGGAGAAATACAGGCGGGGATTAAACCCAACTTAACCTCACTAAAACTGAACTTCGCATCCATTGAAGCGACTGCAATATCACAGACTGCAACCAAACCGGTGCCACCACCAATTGCATAGCCCTGAACCCTGGCAATCGTCGGCTTGGAGCAGGAATAGATTTTATAAAGCATATCTGCAAGTGCCAGTGATTCTTTAAGATTTTCTTCGTAAGAATAATCCTTTACCCGACGCATCCAGTTCAAATCTGCACCCGCACAAAAGGATTTGCCCTCACCAGAAAGAAGCACGACCCTCAGTGCCTCATTTTTCTCAATTTCATCAAAGACCAAACTCAGCTCCTCAATCATCTTATCATTAAAAGCATTATGCACCTCAGGACGATTAAGGATTACTCTGCCAACATCTTCCTCTCTTTTATATATCAGCGTCTCAAATTTCATTTTTTACATTATAATCAAATTTAAGAAAAAATCAAGCAGGATTTAAATTTTTAATAGTGTATACCTGCACCCAGGGTGAAATGATATTTAGGGATTTCATCACCATTCCTATATATCGGTATAAACCCTCCAGCAGTAATAGAGTAATTTCTGCGGTGCACTGTGATTGTCAAAAAGTTAAATGACGGTTTTAGATAGTAATAATAGGGAAAATAATGATATGCAACAGTGAGAAATTCTGGATTACCAGCGCCAACCAAAAGTGAAGCATAGGATAAAAAACCATATTCTCCCCCTACATCGTGCTCTCCATTCCGTTGGCTAATACCCCCAAAGAGAATTAACCCTGGCGCAAGCTTTAAACCTAATCTTACTGGGCTAGTCGGTGTTACAATCTTACCGGTCAATCTTCCATCCAACTGGACAATCAAACCCTCATTTTCATAATTTGTATCGCTTGATGTTTCATAAAACCCAGCGATTGAACTTCCTGCTTCAATTATGTTTCCATACTTTTTCACATTTCCATAATCTACCCTCATACCACCATATTTGTAATTGTATTTTGTTGATGTGCACAAACCTGTATAATGACCTTCACCATACTGTGCTGAAATACCTGCCCGTTTTTCTTGTTTCGTCTCAGCAGTCTCATACATTGCCGGAACCGTAATACACTGTGGCATAAAAAGAATAGCAAAGATTAAAAGTATACCGAGAAGTGGTTTAGCATATTCAATTATACATACCTGGTATTTAAAATCAAGGATTTTTTAACCCACATCTACATTGTTTAAGAAATTTTTTTGGTGTGGTTTCCCAGCGAAAAGATTGTCAGATGATTAAAAATTTAAATCCTGAAACAATTGACATCTATCATAAAAAATGTAGTTGCCCAATCCTGATTTTCATCTGTCTGCCGTAGCACAGGCAGGCCTGCCTGCCGGCAGGTAGGTCAGAACCTGGCGCCAGGATAGGCTTATTTCAGGACAGGCAACTACAATTTTATGTGATGGTATTGGATAAAAATAATGAACAGAGCAATGGAAGGCTACAATAGCCACGGTCTCCAGATGGGTAATTTCAATCTTGTGGTCTCTG
>JBNAVN010000062.1:0-12392 GCA_049700315.1 bacterium | reverse complement strand
CCATTGTCTGGGCAGATAACATACCTGCCACGAGTACAAGCAAAAAAACAAAACGGCTCATAGTACCCCCTATACTTAAAAAAGCCGGTGTTCGGAAATTCCAAAACACCGTATTTTCCAGCCCACCATGAAGTGTGGCGGATTGCGAAGATTCCATTTTTTCAATTCCTCCACACATACGCTCCGGTCCCTTGATAGGAGTAGATAAAGGGGAGGGTGATTTTTTCTTTATACCCCTCACTTTTACTCTCTCCCCTGTGTGCGTGCAGAAACGCACAGGCAGGCACAAAGGGAGAGGGAACTTTTTGGAAAAACTTACCACTCGCACCCCTCTTTGATTTGCTTCAATAGTTTATTCAAATTATGGGTAAAATCAATAGCCTCTATAGGAGTAGCCCAGTAGTCAGTAGCCCAGTATAGAATAAAGCCCCAATTTCCTGATGTTAATGCGTCTATGGTTTAAAGATTTGGGTAGCATCCACGCCAATTAACCAATAGCCATTTCTGTAGGAGCGGTTTCCAAACCGCGACAATAATCCTTGAAAAATCATCTGGCGTTCTACGGTTGCGAAATGCGATAGCACCCATTTTTTCGCTTTATTTTTCGCTTTATCCGTTTCACCTTTCACGACAATTCGGTCTTCTCCGTTTCACGTTCCACGTTTCACCTTTCACCCCATTTCTGTCTTTCCCGTTTCCCGTTTCACCTTTCACGAAAGTCCCGGAGTAGGGAATTTATCCCCGTAAAATTCCACGCAACTAAAGCCTGCCAAAAAATTTCATTGACTTTTAAAGGAAATTTTGTATAATTTGATAAGAGAGAAAAGGATTTAGATAATGTTTGTAACAAAGGAATACAGAAAGTTTTACATAAACAGAAAATAAGAGATCATTCTGTCAATTTAGAGATTACGAAATGGAATGAGAATTTTGCAGATGAAATTAAAAAAGCATTTTTAAGTTACGAGGTAGATGTTAAAAAATTGAGGAATTTTACGAGGAAAATTATGGCAAAAAAAGAGTTTGAAAAATGGCGAAATCGTCATTTATAAGTCCAAAGAATGTCCTGACATAGATGTACATTTGGGGGAGGGAACAGTGTGGCTGACGCAAAAATAAATAGCCATTATTTTTGATACCCAAAGACCAGCTATTACAAAACATCTCAATAATATTTTTAGGTCAGAAGAACTAAACACAAATTCAGTTAGCTCCATTTTGGAACAGGTTGCCAGTGATGGGAGAAAGAGAATATTGAATGAGTTTCTGTTTGACTTCTAATTAGAAGTGTATATAATTAGAGTGATAGGTAAGCCATCCTAATAATTCTTCCCCCTTGATGGGGGAGGATAATGGTAGGGGTGGAAAGAATATTGAAAAATCACCCTCCCTTTTATTCCCTCCCCTCAAGGGAGGGAATATGTAGTGATTCTTATGAGGGTTAGACTGTTACTAATTAGAAAAAGAATTTTCAGAGATGGATAAGAGATGATGATAAAAGGAGTTTTATGATTCAAATTTATACAGGAAATGGTAAGGGAAAGACGACTGCAGCATTGGGTCTTGCACTGCGTGCTGTCGGTCATAATAAAAGGGTTATAATGATTCAGTTTATGAAGGGTAAAATTAATTATGGCGAATTGAACTCGGCAAAAAAACTAAAAAATTTTACAATTGAACAATATGGTAGACCTGATTTTGTTGATAAAGACCATCCTGCAAAGATAGATATTGGACGCGCAAGAAAGGGATTTGAGCGGGCAAAAGAGGTGATTAAGAGCAAAAAATACGATATTGTTATCCTTGATGAATTGAATGTGGCGGTTGATTATGGATTGATTCCTGTTAAAGAAGTTGTTGAACTACTCAACAAAATTCCCCGAAAAATGGAGATAATTATAACCGGAAGATATATGCCTGATGAGTTTGCCAATTATGCTGATTTGATAAGTGAAGTCATAGAAGTGAAACATTATTTTGATAAGGGGATCAAGGCGCGAAAGGGTATAGAATATTGAGCATGTGCGAACTATAAACCTTGACATTAGGTCAAAATTCATTATAATTAGTTATTAGATTCTATTGAAGGAAAGATCTTATAAAACCTGAAGTAATGATAATGATTATTAAAAGATTATTGGGATTTAGTTAATAAAAGGAGGCATATGATATTCCCGATAGATAAGATTTGGGAGCATTATAAGAATAAATATTTGGCGATAAACATCGCCGCGCTTCATGCACGCAGAGTAAAGGATAAGCAGTTGCAGGGGCTGATTGATAAAGCAGTCAATCCAATAAAAGAAGCATTGCTTGAATGTTCTGCAGGTAAGATAAAATACAAAGAGTGAAAATAGTCTTAGGTATTACCGGTTCAATTGCCGGTTACAAAGCGCTGGAACTTATCAGACTCTTAAGGCGCAATGGGGATGAGGTTAAGGTAATCTTAACGAATTCTGCCCTGAATTTTGTCACAGCATTGAGCTGTCAAACGCTTTCTGACAACGAGGTATATCATAGCCAATTTGTATTAACCAAAGGCATTAAACACCTGTCTCTGAATGATTGGGGTGATATTCTTGTGATTGCTCCAGCAACTGCAAATATCATTGGCAAATCAGCAAGTGGTGTTGCGGATGATTTGCTTACAACCACAATTTTGTCATTCCAGAAACCAATTCTTTTTGTCCCGGCAATGGATTCAGGAATGTGGAATAACAAAGTGGTTCAGAAAAACATTGAAAAACTGAGAGGATATGGCCATCATTTCCTTGAACCGGATATTGGTTCACTTGCTTCAGGAAAAGTCGGTAAGGGAAGATTTCCCAGGATTGAGTTGATCTATAAAAAGATACTTAGTTGCTTTGAGGGCTACAAACCACTTGATAAGAAAAAGATTCTTATTACTGGCGGAAGAACCGAGGAGGACATTGATACTGTGCGTGTGATAACAAATCGTGCTACAGGTATGATGGCTATGGAATTATATGAAGCAGGTATCTGTCGGGAAGCAGATGTAAAAATGATTATGGGTGAGGCAAGTGTGGCAGTTCCTGATGACCCCGGAATTATAAGAGTAAGAACATCGGAGCAAATGCTTGATGCACTGAAAAAGAATGTTGAATGGGCAGATGTTTTGATCATGTCCGCGGCTGTTGGTGATTATAAGCCAAAAAAAGTTGTTGATACAAAGGTCCATTCAGAAAACCTGAACTTAGTTTTAGAAAAAAATACAGATCTTTTGAAGTCAATAAAGAAATATAAGAAAAACAAAATCTTCATTGGCTTCTCTGTTGAAGATAAGGACGAACTGAAGCGCGCACAAAAGAAAATACAGGAAAAGAATCTTGATATGATAGTTTCAAATCCGGTCTGGGTTATTGGTAAGCAGTCAACCTCGGTTACGATAATCAAAAAGGGCGGAAAGTTGATTGAACCTGGTGCAATGAACAAGTGGGAACTTGCCAATTACATTTTTGATATGATATTACAACATTAATCGTGTTTTATGTTGGATGAAAAAAGAATACCACCACATTCTCTTGAAGCTGAAGAGTCAGTTATTGGTTCAGCATTGCTTGATGAGTCTGCGGTCGTAAAGATTCTTGAAATATTAAAAGAAGAGCATTTTTATTCACCGGCAAATCAGAAAATTTTTCGGGCAATCGTTGATTTATACAATCATAACATTACTCCTGACCTTGTAACAGTTACTGATTGGTTGAGGAAGAACAAGATACTTGATGAGATTGGAGGTCCAGATTACATTTCAACTATTGTATCAGGAGTTATCACAACTGCAAATGTGGAGCATCATGCGCGGGTTGTTCTGGACAAGGCGATAAAGAGAAATTTGATACGTTCGTCAATGGAGGTGTTGAAGGAAGCATTTGAGGATACCCAGAGTGCAGCGGAGATGGTTGATATTGCGCAGAATCTAATTTTTCAGATTAAAGAAAAAGGATTGAGAAAGGAACCAGTTCATATCCGTGAGTATATTACAAGAATTTTGGAAACTGCTGAAAAGATGCGTGGTGAGCGGTTGATCACTGGTGTGGAAACGGGTTTTTTCACTCTGGATGAAAAGACTTCAGGGTTTCAAAAAGGTGATTTTATTGTGATTGCTGGCAGACCGAGTATGGGTAAGACTGCGTTTGCCCTGAATGTTGCGGCATTTGCAGCAATGAAAAACAATCTTCCGGTTGCAATATTTTCTCTGGAAATGTCTGCGGAAAGTCTGGTGCAGAGAATGTTATGCAGTGAGGCAGGTGTTAGTTCAAGGAATTTGCGCAGAAATATCCTATCTGATCAGGATTGGGTGAATCTGGCAACTGCTGCGGGTAATCTTGACCGCGCTCCTATATACGTTGATGATAGTGCGTCCCTGACAATGTTAGAATTAAAAACCAAGGCACGACGTCTCAAGGTTGATTATGATATTCAGCTTCTAATCGTTGATTATCTACAAATGATATCCGGTGCCGTGACGACCAAGCAGGCAGTTTCGCGACAGCAGGAAATTTCAGAGATTTCTCGTTCTCTTAAGGCACTGGCAAAAGAATTGAACATACCCGTGGTGGTAGTTTCGCAATTATCAAGGATGCCTGAGCAAAGGGTTGGTGATCATCGTCCGAGACTTGCAGACCTGAGAGAAAGTGGTGCTATTGAGCAGGATGCAGATGTCGTGATATTCATTTATCGTCATGAAAAATATCATCCTGATGATCCGGATTGTAAAGGTAGGGCAGAGATTGATATTGCAAAACAGCGGAACGGACCGACCGGAAAGATTGATCTTGGTTTTCAAGAAGACTTCACACGGTTCACCAATCTTGTCCCCGGTGCAGTGATGCAGGAGATTGAGGAATTTGAACCTTTTTAGCAACATTGCAGAGTTTTCTGAATTCTTTTTGCGCAGTTTCTTTTTTCGCTGGAATGTGCGCAAACATAAGGATAGAATTTTGGAACAGATTGACAGTGTTGGTATTGGGTCCCTGCCGATCATTGTGATTATTTCTGCTTTTCTTGGGCTGGTAACAACCGTGCAACTTTCCTATCAATTGCTTGGAATACTACCCAGATATTTTCTCGGCGCAACCGTAGGCCGAATGGTTTTGATTGAACTCGGTCCAATTCTGACCGGCTTGATTGTCAGCGGCAGATGTGCTTCGGCAATGGCTGCAGAGATTGGAACAATGAGGGTTACTGAACAGATAGATGCCCTTGAATCAATGGCGATAAATCCCTACCATTTTCTAAATTTCCCAAGAATTTTTGGCACGATGATTTCACTTCCGATACTGACTGTTTTTTCGGAGTTTGTAGCAATTTATGCAGGTGCGTTGTATGCCCATAGTTTCTTGAATGTGCCATTAAGTGTTTACAATTATGGATTGGTGCGAAATTTTTATATGCGTGACCTGTTTGGCGGATTACTCAAGGCATTTCTATTTTCTTTTGCAATATCCATTTCTGGTTGCTATTATGGTTTTAAAGTGAAGGGTGGCGCAAAGGAAGTTGGTAGTGCAACCACCTATGCAGTTGTCACTGCCTGTGTTCTAATTCTGGTCCTGGATTTTATAGTTGCCCTGGTGGTCTTCGGATAATGATTAAGATAAAGAATTTGACAAAACAATTTGATGGACATTATGTTCTTGATGATGTAAGTTTTGATGTAGAGGAGGCAAAACTCGTGGTTGTCCTTGGTCCTTCAGGAACGGGTAAGACAATCTTGTTGAAATCAATGCTTCGCTTGATACCTGTGGATAATGGTGAGGTGTATTTTGATGGGAAGAATATTCTGACTTCAAACATTGAGGACCTGTACAACATAAGAAAAAATGTGGGTTTTATTTTTCAGAGCAGTGCTCTATTTGATTCTATGACTGTCTATGAAAATATTGCTCTACCTTTGATTGAACATACTACAAAATCAAATCGTGACATAAAGGAGCAGATAAGGGATTTATTGGAGATTGTCGGTCTACCTGGGCGTGAGAAACTTTATCCCCGGGCATTGTCCGGTGGAATGAAGAGACTTGTATCAATTGCCCGGGCATTGGCACTGGGACCCAAATATCTTTTTTATGATGAACCGACTACGGGCCTTGATCCAATGATGCGCGATAGGATAGTAAATTTGATAATCAATCTGAAAAAGAATTATCAGAAAAGTGGGATTGTTGTTACCCATGACCTTGAGTCAGCCCAGGCCGTGGGTGATGAGATATATATGTTAAAGGATGGCAAAATTAAGAAATTAGAAAGGATTGAGAAAGGAATATATGGATAATCAAATCAAAAAAACTCTGGTTGGCATATATGTGCTGGGTGGCATCATACTATTAATTGTCTTTTATATCATTCTTTCAGGAAAGATGTCTCTGCGTGCCACCCAGGAATTTAAGGTTTATTTTGATGATGTTACCTGGCTCAGGCCTGGTGACCCGGTGATAATTTATGGCATTGAAAAAGGAAAGGTAAAGTCGCTGCATCTTGAAGGCGATAAGGTATTGGTTATTCTTGCACTTGAACGCAATGTAATACTGTATGATGACAGTAAAATTTCTATAAGATTGGTTAACTACCTTGGTTCTGATCGTTATATAAAGGTTGTCCCTGGCAAAAGCGGAGTTGTGCCAGAAGTATATTATGGTTATAATGCCTCACTTGACTTAGAATTGGTGGCGGCAAAACTGGATAGCCTGAGCAGTGTGTTTGAAGGATTTAAACTTCCTGATCTGGGTGACCTCGGTGATAAATTTTCTCGGTCTTTTGATAAAAGTCTTAAAGAATTGCTGGTAATGATCAAAGAACCCAAGGATCAACTCGGTTTAGTTGCATTGAAGTTGAGTCTGCTCATTGATTCATTGAATTCAATGGTGCAAAAACAGGGAACTGTAGCACGACTTGTAGAATCAGATGAATTATATGAAGAAGTCAGGGAAACGAATCAGGCACTGAAGGCTTTGATTGAAGATATCAAGGCGAATCCGAAAAAATATCTTGAGATAAAGGTATTCTGATGGAGTATTCACAGTATCGTCCACATCTAAGAACAGTGTTATGAAAAGTAGATTTGTCTGCCAGGACTGTGGTGCGGTTTCACCCAAGTGGCTGGGCAGGTGTCCAAACTGCGGTGCCTACAATTCTATGGTAGAAGAATTAGTTGAAAAAAGAGAAGTTACGATAAAAAAAGATGTGAAGCCGGTAGTTCTTTCTGAAGTGCCTTATGAAAATTATCAGCGAAAATCAGTAGGAATTATGGAAATGGATCGGGTACTTGGTGGAGGTCTGGTTTCTGGCTCATTGATACTACTTGGTGGAGATCCGGGTATTGGAAAATCTACATTGATGTTGCAGATTTCTGAATACATAAGCAGTAACGGGAGCAAGGTATTTTATGTCAGTGGTGAAGAATCTTCTTCTCAGATAAGGCTAAGGGCTGAGAGGTTGAATACCAGAGTAGAAAAAATCAGTATACTTTCAGAAACAGAACTGGACACAATTTTAAACGTAGCTGAAGAATTAAAGCCGGATTTGATGGTCATTGATTCCATTCAGACGGTCTACAAATCCGATATTTCATCAGCCCCGGGCAGTGTTGCCCAGGTGAGGGAGTGCGGCGGTGATATAATGCGATTTGCGAAAATACATAATGTAACGACTGTAATTATTGGTCATGTCACAAAATTTGGTGTTATCGCCGGTCCCAAAACACTGGAACACATTGTTGACACAGTATTATATTTTGAAGGCGATAGGGAAGGGCAGTTTAGAATTCTGAGGGCGATCAAAAATAGATTTGGTGCTACAAATGAACTTGGCGTCTTTGAAATGACCAGTAATGGTCTGAAGGAAGTAACAAATCCTTCAAGTATTTTCATTTCTGATATTGTGGCACCAGGGGCCGTAATTGTTTCAGTCATTGAAGGTTCGCGCCCCTTCCTGGTGGAGGTTCAGGCATTGACCAGTCCAACTTTTTTCAATTATCCCCAGCGCGTTACTACTGGTATTGATTATAAGAGACTGGCAATGCTTTTGGCAGTACTTGAAAGACGGGTCGGAATAAATGTTTATGGGCTTGATTGCTTTGTGAATGTCGCGGGAGGTATAAAACTTTCTGAGACATCAAGTGATCTTGGAATCCTTCTGGCAATTGCGTCTTCTATAAAAAACAAGGCAGTAGAAAAAGGATTACTTGCGGTTGGCGAGGTCGGTCTTTGTGGTGAGGTCAGACCAGTCTATGGTATTGATATTAGACTGAAAGAGGCTGAAAAATTGGGATTCAAGACCGCAATCGTTCCGTCAAAGAACAGACTGCCTGAGAATTTGAGTACAAAAGTAATACAGGTAAGTGAAGTAAATGAGGCTGTTTCCATGGTATTCAACAGGTGATACAAGGGGGTTCAATGTTGTTCTTCAAAAAAGAAGAGCGATTTGTTCTTGATTCATCATGTATTATTGATGGTCGGGTTGTTAATTTATTTGAAAAAAAGTTTTTTGAGGGTAAGGTAATCATACCTTATCTCGTAAAAATAATTGTTCGTCGTAAGATCGGTGTTGAAGCAGACAAAATGATTAACAGTTTGAAGAAGGTGGTACCGGTAGAATTTGTGGATAAAAATGTGGATGGCGTTGTTGAAGAAATATGTGTGCTAAAAACCGCCGAAAGGAGAAAGGGAAAAGTGATTACCGCATCAGAGGGTTATGATTTCTACATCAAATCCTTTCCTGAACTGCGCATTATCAATATCAAAGAACTGTATCGTGTGCTGACGCCGATATTTTTCCCGGGTAGAATCATTTCAGTACGGGTGATAAAAAAGGGTTTGAATTTTAATGAAGGTGTTGGCTATCTTGAGGGCGTAAAAGTGGTCGTTGAAAATGGTGCAAAATACCTTAACCGCTATGTTGATGTAAAAGTTGTATCAATGATACAATCTGAGACCGGGAATCTTGTCTTTGGAGCGGTCATTGAACCACCAGTTAATGCTGATGCTAAGGAAAGTCAAATTGGCAAGACTGAGAGTCAAAAATGAAAGATAGTATTGAATATCTGGACGGTCTCTTAGAGAAATTATGTCTGGGAACTGGTACTGGTTATTCAGGAAATGTTGCTAATATTCTTGCGGATGAGATAAAATCATTTTCCAGCGAGGTGAAGTTACTTGAAGATGGTAGTGTCTATGGATTGGTGCCGGGTTCAGGCAATCTCAATTTAATGCTTGCCTGTCACCTTGATGAGATCGGTTTTCTCGTGAGTTATATTGAGGATAGTGGTTTCATAAGGTTCCGTCAGATTGGAGGTTGTGATGATCGGATATTGCCCGGACAGGAAGTAGAAATATTGAGTAAGAAACCTCTCAAAGGTTATGTTGGTGCGAAGCCACCACATTTGATGACGAAAGATGAACAAACAAAGGTCTTGTCAATTGACAAACTCTTCATTGATACAGGTTTGAAACCGGAGATTGTGAAGAAATTGGTGAAAATCGGGGATATTGTTTGTTTTGCAGGTTCGTACAAAAAATTGCAGGGTGATTTCAGGAGTGCGAAGTCTCTTGATAATCGGGCAAGTGTTGCCTGTGCAGTTCTGATAATGCGTGAGATTGCGGAAGGGGTTTCACCTATTAATATTCATTTTGTTGCAACAAATCAGGAAGAATTTTCCGGACTTGGAGCTCGGATTCACTCCTATCGGTTAAAACTTGATTATGGTGTTGTCATTGATGTGACTCACGGAGAATTTCCCGGGGTTGCTGAAAATGAATGTTTTGGTCTTAACAAGGGTCCGGTCATCGCCCGGGGTGCAACAATCCCAAAGAAATTATACCAGACGATGGTTGATGCCGCGAAATTCCAGGAGATTCCATATCAGATAGAGCCCTTACCCGGATACACGGGCACAGATGCTGATATTATTGCATTTAACAAACAAGGGATTCCAACCTGTGTTTTGGGCATACCACTTCGTTATATGCATACGCCTGTGGAAGTTGTTTGTTTGAAGGACATTGAAAGGACTGCACGTCTGGTAATTGAATTTATAAAAAGACTGTAATGTAGCGTGTTATTTTGTAGCATAATCATGACCTTTGGGTCACGAATCTCTTTGAGAAAAAAATGAAAGGAGTTTTTATGGATTGGGGATTGAAAAATAGATTATCAAAAATAATTAAACCAGCAACTGGTAGAACTGTGATGCTCGCGGTTGACCATGGCTATTTTCTTGGACCGACAAGCGGTCTTGAAATTCCATCAAAGACAATAAGACCGCTTCTCCGTTTTGCCGATTCACTGATGCTCACAAGGGGCGTATTGCGGACTTCAGTTCCTATGGATTTTGATATTCCAATTGTCCTGCGTGTATCAGGTGGCACAAGCATCCTTGCCAAAGATTTATCCAATGAGGGTATAACGACTTCAATAAAAGAGGCAATAAGATTGAATGCCTGTGCTGTTGCACTATCAATCTTTGTTGGTTCTGAACATGAGAGAGAAACACTGCTTGCACTCTCCGAACTTGTCAATCAAGCAGAAGAATATGGTATTGCAGTACTTGCAGTTACTGCAGTAGGCAGGGAAATGACCAGGGATGCAAAATATTTGAGTTTATGCTGCAGGATTGCCGCAGAACTCGGTGCCCATTTTGTGAAGACCTATTATTGCGAGGATTTTGAACAGGTTGTTAATACCTGCCCGGTGCCGATTGTCATTGCAGGAGGGAAAAAATTGCCTGAGAAAGAGGCTCTGGAACTTGCCTACAATGCAATTAAACACGGAGCTATCGGTGTTGATATGGGCAGGAACATTTTTCAGTCAGAAAATCCCGTGGCAATGATACAGGCAGTAAGGGCGATCGTTCACAAAGATGCGAGCGTCAAAGAAGCATATGATTTATACGAGCAAAAAAGAAATAAATAGTTTAAGGGTTAAGGTTAGGATGCCTGTTTTTTAACCATTTAACCAATTACCATTAACTAAAATGCGTGTTGCAGTTTACTACAGTAATCACGACATAAGAGTAGAAGAAAGGCCCGTGCCAGAAATCAATGACAGTGAACTTCTTGTAAAGGTCATTGCCAGTGGCATATGCGGAAGCGATGTGATGGAGTGGTACAGAGTTAAGAGTGCACCAAGGGTCCTGGGGCATGAGATTGCGGGTGAGATTGTGAAGATCGGTAAAAATGTGAAAGGATTCAATATTGGAGACAGGGTATTTGTGTCCCACCATGTTCCCTGTAATGAGTGCAGATATTGTTTAAAGGGTTATCATACAGTTTGTGAGACATTGAAGAAAACGAATTTTGACCCGGGTGGGTTTTCTGAATTTTTGCGTGTGCCTGAAATAAATGTGAAATTTGGCACTTTTTTGTTGCCTGATGAAGTATCGTATGAAGAGGGAACATTCATTGAGCCACTGGGCTGTGTAATAAGGGGACAGCGATTTGCTGGAATTAAAAAGCGTGATACAGTTCTGGTGATTGGTTCTGGTATTGCTGGAATACTACATATAAAATTTTTGAAGGCAAAAGGTATAAAAAAGATTATTGCTACTGATATAAATCAATTCAGGCTTGATTTTGCAAGGAAATGTGGGGCAGAGGTGATTGATGCAAGAGATAATGTAATGGAAAGGGTGAAGGAGTTAAATAATGGTCGCCTTGCAGATATTGTGATTGTAAATACCACGGCACTCAGTGCATTTGAACAGGCATTTTCTTCAGTTGACCGTGCAGGCACACTTTTATTATTTGCACCCACTGCCCCGGATGTACGGATTCCTTTGCCGCTCTTTGACCTTTATTTTAAAGGAGTAAAGATCGTATTTTCCTATGCCGCAGTTCAAAAAGATATTATTGAGGCGATTGAGTTATTGAAAAATAAAAGAATAAATATTGTTGATATGGTTACACATAGGTTTGGTCTTGGTGATATCCAGAAAGGATTTGAATTTGTAGAAAAGGCAGACCGTTCATTAAAAGTAATCATTGAACCACATAAGATACAACGCAAGTAGCGAGTAGAAAGTAGAGCGATTGAGAACCATTGTGGATTGTGAAGTGAATCAGTATGTAGGGTCCAGTTTCAACTGGACAGTATGTAGCGTCCGACTTCAGTCGGACGAAAATAATCGTCCATCTAAAAATCAGATACCTGATACCCGATACCAGATTGATAGTGTAGGGCAAACCTTCAGGTTTGCATTAATTCCTTGGAGACAAACGATTTTTCAAGGATTATTGTCGCGGTTTGGAAACCGCTCTTTAAACAAGGGTAAAGAAGGGAAAATAAGGGTGAAAAGGGGTGAAGAAGGGGAATTTCAATTAGATTGCGGATTGCGGATTGCGAATTTAATCAGTAATGTAGGGCAAGGCTTTAGCCTTGCA
>JBNAVN010000061.1:6240-12701 GCA_049700315.1 bacterium | reverse complement strand
ATGGTCACCACTGGCAATATTATAAAGAAGCGCAGCGCCACCAAAATTCACATCTTTATAGAAAGTCACCTTACAGGGACCAGTAATAATAAAAGAAGAAATTTTATCATTCCCAATGTAATTTTCGGGTAGATAACGGTCACTGGCAATAAATATTTCTGCTTTACCACCGTAGTTGACATCCTCATAAACAATAAGATGTCCACCCAAATAGCCATTGTTTACCTTCACTGAAGAAGTCTTGTCATTAAATTGATAAGCAGATGCCCCTAAGTCAGAAATGTTGGTTGAAGTCTTCACGATACTCCCTTTGTAATTGACATCCCTATGGAGTTGGATTGTGCAATTTCCAACAAGTCTAATTGAAGAAGCAGCGTCATTCTGGATGTAATTATTCCTAAGGTCAGGGTCATTATCAAAAAGGACTTCAGACCTTCCCTCATAGGAGGCAGGATTTGCTTCGTCGTAAAGGATTACACCACGGCTGTCAGTGTTGTAGATTTTGATTGAGGATGTCTGGTTATCCATATTAAGTGTGTGAAGGTCTGCTTCACCCGCTACACCTTTCCCATTAGGTGCATCATCCCGTGCATTGAAATCAAGGCATATAAAATGCCAGATTTTATTACCTGTTGGGTAATCAAACGCAAAATTCTGAAAATAACTATTATGGTCAGGGTCAACCTCCCAATTCCAAATTGGCACAGGACATTTAACAAAGTTTGGTAAAACAGCGGCAAGATATTGATATTGAGAAGCAAAAATATTATGAAAATAAGAATCTGATAAATCTTCGGGTGCTTTGTTGCTTGCGCTTATGTAAGGCCAAACATCGTGATTGCCGAGCAAAGGTATCCAAGGAGCCTCAAGATTATTGAGAATCTCGCGCGCCTTTAGTAATTCTGAAATTTCAGCACTCTGCGTTAGGTCACCGAGGACAATTACAAAGCGAATTCTTTCGGATATACGATGGGTATTTATCCAATTAACAACGCCTCTAAGAATTGCAGCATCGTACCCTTCATTATTGATATCCGGAGGGCTATCATTCCAACCCGGTGTGCCATAATCAGAAAACTCAGCACCAATATGTGGATCAGCAATTATCACAAATTGGCACCATTCATTACCAGAACCAAGCCATGTTTCATCTACATAAGGGTCGGCATATAACATTTTAATAATAAATATGAAAGCCCCTGCTATCCATAAATATTTAAGATTTCTCATTTTTCACCTCCATTTACTGATTTTGCTTCTTGATATTGGTTCCCAACCAACCACCGAACGAAAGGTTAATACCTGCATAAAATTGCCAAGTAGAATTGCTAAAAAAATGAACTCCCCCACACTCAAAACCTGCACAAAACCAAGTGATGCCTGCGCGGAATGTTAAACAACGAAAATCAATCGGCCAATAATTTGCAGTAATAATTCCATAAATCGCAGGTAGGGCTAAACCATGTTTGTTCCATTTTGTATACGGAAGATAATATATTGAAAGAGGAAAGTATTTGGGTTCTATTTCCGGGGGCCAATCTCGTAAAACAAGAGCCTCTACGAGTGCTATACCCATGCCTAATTTATCATATGGGAAGATAGACCCGATAGCAATTTTCCCAACACTCAAGTTTAAATAATACGGCATTCCAATGGTAGATTCAAATATACTTACATAACTCCAAGACTTTGCATTGTATTTTTCTGCCGCCTCAACGAAATTGGATTCAAGAATCACAACTATTAAATGAAAAGCAATAAACAAATGGACAGATTTTGGGAAATTTCCCCATTTGAAATTTAAAATCTTCCCCATCTTACCCCCTTGTTTTTAAAATCCGAAACCCGAATCCGCCACGCAACTTGGCGGACGAAATCCGAAACAAATCCCAACTTTGCTTCGCAAAGTCCGCAGATTGGTGCGGATGACGAGACGAATTTGCAAGCGAAGCGCTCCTGCAAGTCCGCCGATCCGTTTGGCGGACGATACTCCATCCCTTGATTACCCATAATCACCCTTTCCAAGCATACTATTATATTCGGTTTATTTTTTTGTCAATACCCAAAATGCACAGCGCAGAAATGCAAGCCCGGCTTGCATTTGCTGGAGTTTCTTCGCGCAAGGCTGAAGCCTTGCCCTACATTGCCTTCTCGCCTTCTTTCCCTCTTTGCCCCGAATTGCCCTGAATTGCCTCATTCTGCCTTCTGAAAATTCCTCTCTTTTTCACCCCTTTTCACCCCTATTTTCCCTTTTTAACCCTTTTTTAATTATCGTCTATCGTTATACGGTTTCGCTACCCGCTTGTCATTAGAGGAACGGAGCCTCGGAGAATCGGAGTATCGGCGACGATTATTTTTCTTCCGTCCAGTTGAAACTGGACGCTACATTCTGATTCACTTCGCAATCCGCAATGCCGTTTTGATTTCTCTTTTTTTCGTTTATTTGCGAATCCGCCATACTCCGCCACTATGTATGGCGGAGTGGCGGGTGATACTGCGAGTTCCGACTTCCTCGTCAGAACGATACTGCATATACGGCGGATTTATCTTTTTTACGCCCAATGAATTGGGCAACCACAGCATAGAAAATTTGCAAAGACTCATTTCTTGACTTAAGGCGTATTTTGAGTATATTTATTGCATATTCATTGATTTCAGAAATTTTAAGGAGGTAATATGAGGCGATTTATTTTGATCATTTTTTTGGTTATTCTTTTTATTGCCGGTATCATTTATGGTGGTAAAATTGGCGATTTTACTGAGACTGAGAGTGTTGGTTCAGTGATGTGTCTATCCTGTATGGGATTACAACAATGAAGTTGAAGAGAATAGTTCAATTCATTGCCTCAGCAATCACCCTGGGTAATTATCCTGCAATATGGCAGGGTGGAATATATCAGGGACCATTAAAACAGGGTTGTGTTCCAATATTAAATTGCTGGGGTTGTCCTTTATCCCTCTTTTCCTGTCCAATCGGTGCACTACAACATTTTTTCAATCTCCACTTGATACCGTTTTATATTGCTGGATTCTTTGGTGCAATCGGCACACTCGTCGGCAGGATGGCATGTGGCTGGCTATGTCCATTTGGCTTATTCCAGGATTTGCTTTATAAACTGAAGACATTCAAAATGGGCCTGCCAAAATTCTTTTCTTATATAAAATATGGAGTCCTTGTCATTGTTGCAGGGATAATTGCCTGGATAAGTGGAGAACCCTGGTTCTGCAAGCTCTGTCCTGCAGGTATAATTGAGGCAGGTATACCACTCGTGCTTGCAGACAGGACCGGTGATATAAGGGCACTCGTCGGCTGGTTATTTTTGATCAAAATGGCAATACTTGTTTTGATAATACAATTCTCCATTTTCATAAAGAGATTTTTTTGTAGAACATTCTGCCCGGTCGGTGCAATCTATTCAATATTCAATAGATTCAGCCTGTTCCGTTTACAGATCAACAAAGATAAATGCATTGATTGTGATTCCTGTAAGGCGGTATGTCCGATGAATGTTCCAATACATCAAAAGCCTGAAGACATTGATTGTATCAGGTGTCTTGATTGTGTAAAAAAATGTCCAACAAAGGCGATAAGTTATGGCACGAAATAATAAAAGATTGATCTCAGCAATCATATCAATATTTATCGTTGGTGGTGGTCAGATCTATTCAAATAGAATACTGACCGGTTTATGGTTCATAATTGTCTTTTATGGCACAATCATTGTAACAAAGATTTTGTGGATTAAACTGAATGTGGGTTTCTGGTTTTTACTCGGTGCCTGGAGTGTATTCTGGTTATTAAATATCTATGATGCATATCGTGGCGAGACCTATTTTGCACCACCCTGTGAAAAGAATTGTCCTGCAGGAATTGCACCCTGGTATTATATCAATCTCATTGTAAAGAACCAGGTTAAATACCCATTCATTCCATTCTTCAGAATACTCGGAATGATATGCCCAGCACCCTGTGAAGATAATTGCACAAGAAGGGGTATTGATGAACCTGTGGCAATCGGTTATCTAAAGCATGGGGTAGAGACTGAAGAGCCATCAGCACCGATAAATAAACGAAAAGAAAAAGTAGCAATCATTGGTGCAGGTCCTTGTGGACTCACTGCTGCATATGAACTTGGAAAGATTGGTTATCAGGTTACGGTATTTGAGAAAGAAAAATTTTCCGGCGGTGTTTTGAGTGCATATATACCTGAATTCCGCTTACCCCGTTCAATAGTTGAAGAAGAAATAGAATTGCTCAAGAAGGCCGGGTTTGAAATAAAAAATGATGTTGAGATTGGTAAGGATATTGGCTTTGCTGAATTGATAACTGATTATAATGCAATATTTATTTCAACTGGTGCAGGTAAATCAGAGAAATTGAATATTGAAGGTGAAGAATCAGCACTCGGTGGGCTTGATATTCTGTATCGGATAAAACAGGGAGAGTGTATCAAGTTGGGCAAGGTTGCAGTGATTGGTGGTGGTAATACTGCATTTGATGTCGCAAGGAGTTTGTTGAGGTGTGGGAATGATGTGGCAATCTATTATCGGCGTGGTATAGAAGATATGCCTGCAGAAAAAGAGAATAAGATTGAGGCTGAAGAAGAAGGGATAAAGATATATCCATACACAACCCCGGTTCGTATAAACGGAAACAAAGTTATAATGGTAAAGACCCGTGCACCAGAAGGAAGAAAAGGCAGGGTTGAGATGATATCTGGTTCTGAATTTGAGATTGAGGTTGATAAGGTTGTCTCCGCAATCGGGCAGATTCCTTCAACTGATTTTTTGAGAGACTATATTCAAATAGATGAAAGATGCAGAATAGTGGTGAAGAATGGCAGGGCAGGTAATTCAAAGGTCTTTGCTGGTGGAGATGCAGTAAGGGGTCCACAGACACTGGCACATGCAGTTGGTGATGGGATAAAGATTGCCCGTATGATTGATAAATATTTAAGTGCCAGATTATTCAGTCTGGCAAATGGGATATATCCTGCTGAACCAGAATTCTGGAAGATTGTTGATATGCCGAGGATAAAGATTCCACACAGGAATGTTTCAGAGCGGATAAAAGATTTTAAACTTGTGGAAGACATTCCTTCAGGTGAAGATTTAAAGAATGAGGCAAGACGCTGCCTTGTCTGTCCATTAAGATATAGACCATAATGGATAAAAAAGGAATCTTTAATTCTTTGCTTGAAAAGATAAAAGAGAGCATCAAAGGGAATCTTGATTCAAAAGAAAAGTTATTAAAAATTTGTGAATTGCTGAGAGATAATATTTCATACTACAACTGGGTTGGATTCTATATTGCGGATAATGAGAAAAAAGAATTAAATTTAGGTCCTTATGTGGGCGAGCCTACAGAGCATACGAAAATTCCTTGATTCCCATAAGATTTCACCATTTACAAAGGAAGACCAGATATTTCTTGAACAGGTCGCAGAACTCATAAAAGAACTTTTCTGATTCATATCCATCTTTCCATTTAGAATCAATCCTTGACAATTAAATGTTTTTAATTATACTAAAAATATGAAACATCTGCATAATATATTTGGTAGATATCCGGTTGTATGTGTTTATCTTTTTGGCTCACACGCTAAAAACCAACAAATTGATAATAGTGATTATGATTTTGGGATCATTTTGCAGGAAGGCATAAGTGATATTGAGATACTCAATATAAGGTTGGCTCTGCTAAAGGAGTTGTTGAGATATTTAAAAAATCCGGTTGATATTGTCATTATGAACTCTAAGGGTATCCCTCTGTCTTTGAAGTTTAGAATAATAAAAGAAGGGCAGATCATTTATTGTCAGGATGATTTATCAAGGAGTCGTTTTGAAACAAGAATTTTATCTTTATATTTAGACCACAAATATTATTATGAAAGACATACGAATGAGGTGTTAGAAAACTTTGCTCGGGGAGAATTAGTTGATTGATAAAGAACGGATATTTACACGCCTTGAGATACTTAACGAGTACCTAATGATATTGAAAGAATGTAGTAAGGAACCATTAGAAAAATTGAAAGCCGATAAGATCTTTCGTGGTGCAGTTGAGCGATATCTGCAGCTTGCGGTTGAATGTGTGATTGATGTTGGTGAAATTTTAATTTCCAATCTAAACTTGAGAAAACCTGAAGATGCCCGTGATGTAATTGATATCCTTGGTGAAAAAGGAATTATACCGGATGAATTTGCTTATAAATTTGGTCCAATTACAGGTTTTAGGAATATTCTTGTTCACAATTATATAAGAATTGATTTAGACCTTGTTTACAAATTTCTAACTGAAAAATTAGATGACTTCAATCAATTTGTAAAATATGTTAGTCAGTATCTATTGAAAAGCAAGATACATCAGGGGGATGCCCCCTGAAACCCCCATAATCGCTCTGCCTAATGTTGTGCACCACCTTTAGCATTCCACTAAGCCTGATGTATCTTGTGCCCTT
>JBNAVN010000061.1:0-6140 GCA_049700315.1 bacterium | reverse complement strand
CCTTTAGCATTCCACTAAGCCTGATGTATCTTGTGCCCTTATTTTTTTTCTATAATGAAAATTTCCTTATCTCCAGTATAGGAATTATTGAAATTCCTATACTGTAAAAATAATAGATGATTTAAAATATTGGTATAGAAAAACATGTATCCCTGATCCCTGCAATAAATTCAGGGCAGACTCTAATGGAAATCAATAATCTAATAAAGATTAGAAATTCGAATTCACTACGATTCTGGGAGATCATATCAATCCGAAATCTGCAATTCTCATCCACATACAGGGCGGTGGACGAAATAAATTTTAGTTTCTCTACTTTCTACTCTCTAGTTTCTTTAAATACCACTCAATCATCCGCCTGAATCCTTCTTTTATTGAAATCCTCTGCTCAAACCTTAATTTCCTGATCTTTTCTGCCTTATGATGGGTTGGAGTATTGAACTTCTTCATTCTTGCAGCAGTAATTGGAAAATTATAGCGAGTTACTTTTGCAAGGATGTCAAATATACTACCCACTGATACAGCGAGAGATAATGGAATCTTATAATTTGGAATATTATGAGGCATAAATTCGGTTATTATATCAACAATCTCTTTGGTTGTCATATGAGGTTTATCATTATCAGATAAAAAATTACAAGATACATCCGGAAAGTGAGGATGTTTTAAGTTGTCTGGAGGGCATTAGCTTGCTAATGCATTACAATAGTAATCTGTTGCACTTCTAACCAAACAAAAAATAGCATCATAAAGAATTTAGAATTTGCTAAAGATTACCATTTCTCTTTGGATTTCGGTTTATAATCATCGCACAATGTAATTAAAATTTTTCAACATTTTTCGGACAGGTGATAAAGTATTGCAAAATGGAGGTTGAGTTTAAGGGTTTTTGAAAAGAGGTGTAAAATGCGAAATTTTTTAAATGGTAAAGAGATTGCGGATGCAAGTTAGACTTGCATCTGGAACGAGTGCATTTTGGGTATGTTATTGCAAATATTGTGAGCTAGACCCTAAACAGATTCTCTGTCCAGGGGCGATTTAAGACGGCGAGATTTAAAATTCCGCTTTGGTGTAAATTTTTTACTCCCTTCAGGACTTGCATTATCTTATAATCAAAAGACCTTATATGTTTCTGACACCAGACATAAACGGGTTCTGGCATTCATTGTGCGGGATGAACCACTTCAATTCCCCGGATGAGCGTAAGGTTGCAGTTAAACTCTATGATGTTTGTGGTCGGCTTGTGCACAGAGAAGAGATAGAAAAATCAAAGATTGGTATGAATGAGATTTTAATAAGACCAAAAGGTCTATCCCAGGGAGTCTATTTTGTGCAGATGGAAAAAGATGGTCTTAGTAAAGTGGAGAAGACAGCCCTTTTAAGATAAAGTAGCGATATGTTTACTATCTGACGAGTAAAGACCTATAGACAGGGGATGGAGAAACAAAAATAATAAACGGAAGATTTGGGGAAAAACTTAAGAGACTGTGGCGCAATTCAAAAATTTGTCAATCTGTCGCGGTTTGCCCCTGATTTTCATCAGGGCTGGTTTATCAAACATTGAGCCCTTTTTGCCAACTAAAAACGACACCGTCTAACGAAACGGGCGGCGAAACCGTCCAACGATAAACCTTTCTGTCGCATAAATGCTTGTCCGTCGTTTTGCTTTGGCAGATGGGCGACCGCCACAGGGATTATAGTACAGTCTCTTAACTGTTACGGTTGGTAAAGAATTAATTTTAAAGTTAGCTCAATTGAAACTTATTTTACCAATGAAATCTCGTATTATAGTCTTGAGTTTTATTCTTGGAAAGCCAAATTTAAATATACCATTGATAAATCCAATTCCCCAGGAGAGATGCATAATCCAGAATATTATAGTTAATAGGGGAAAATAATGTAAGCCTTTTGACACTGAAATAATAAATGATGCGCCAAGTGTATATAGCGAATAGAGTATGAAAGGAATCCATCCAAAGTTAATTTTGAATGTTAATAGAATAATTGAAATAAACAAACATACTACTAATAATGGTGGTATCAAATGGCGCCATCGTATGGACTCAGGATGTGTTAAAATTGTCTTTACCCGCCACACACCATAATGGAAGTATTGTTTTGCAAACTCAAATAATGAATTTCGCACTAAATATTCACACTTTAAGTCCGGTGAAAGAAGAATTTTACCACCCACCTTTCTTATTCTATAATTCAATTCGTAATCCGCGTTTCGTCCCCAGTTTTCATTAAAAAGACCCATTTGCTCCAGTGTTTTTTTGTGCCACGCACCAAGATAAACAGTGTCAACCCACTTACTTTTTTTAGAATACCGAAACTCTGCGTTGCCCACTCCAAGAGGTGTGGTGATAGCAAAAGCAATGGCTCTGGTTAGATAATTATGCCCAACAGCTTTCTGAATACCACCTACATTTGCAGCATCGGTTGTTTGTAATAGTTCCACACACCGATGGATATAATCAGAAGCATATATTACATGGGCGTCCATACTAATGATTATTTCACCTTTTGCTGCCCTTATGCCGATATTATTAGCTGAAGCTCTAATTTTTGAGGGATTTTCTAACAATCTGATATTTTGAAATCTCTTTTGCATTTCTCTCACAATATTCTGTGAATTATCGGTGCTCATACCATCAACCACAATTATTTCGTATCTGTTCTGTGGATAATCATTATTCAAGATTGAACTAATACATTGCGCGATATATTTCTCTTCATTCCGCATTGGTATGATGATAGAAACATAGGGAGATTCTGCCTTTTTGTGGATATCATTCATACTTTAAATATTATAATAAAAAAATGACAAATGTCAACTGAACGATTCAAACTTGAATACCGGCTCCACCAAAAGTAGTCTAAAATAAAAGGCATCGTAAATAGTTAATAAATTTTCTTCTTGATTTTTAGCAAGTAATAAATATAATATTTTATGAAGATTATTATACTTTATTTATATTTCTCAAACCCGAGAATTTCTTCTGTGCAGTATTTATCAAATTTTTCTTTATATTATAATATGATAGTATTTGTTAATCAATTTTCACAATGAAAATCGTCATCAATGGATTGAGCTGGAGTAGTCTTATCAAAGGTGTAGATCGTTATCTTATTGAATTAATTCGTCATCTTGCTCTTGCTGACCGCCAGAATGAGTATTACATCTTTCATGGACAATGGCAAAAAAAAATTCTCCCATCTGTTCAGCAAAAAAACTTTAAATTCATCTGCATCAAATGGGTTACAAACAGAATTTTCAGACATATCTGGCATGCCTTTATTTTTCCTTTTTTAGCATATAGATTAAAACCAGATATAATTCATCTTCCCAACACACTGCCCTTATTTTTCAGAATTGGAAACGTAGTGTCAACAATTCATGACCAACTTTTAGAATTTTCCTATGTTCCCAAATATGGAAAATTCAGGTCATTATGTCGGAGAATAACGGTTAAATTTCAAATTAAAAAAAGTGCACATATAATTGCTGTTTCTGATTTAGTTATGGATGCTCTTCTCAATCGACTTAATGTTAATCCATCAATAATTAGTGTTATTCCCAATGGTGTTAATACAAATCATTTTAATATTAAAAACAGAAAACAACCCCTTTCTGAGATAATAAAGCCATATATTCTCTTTGTAAGCGTAATTGATAAAAATAAGAATTTAGACACGCTGGTCAGGGCATATAATATGTTACCTGATTCATTGAAAGATAAATATTTATTAATTGTAGTTGGTAAACTAGGGAATGCCTATAAAGAGGTGCAGAGTTTGGTAGAGAAACTGAAGATCAATAAAAAGATAATTTTCTTAGGGCATATAACCGAAAAACTTCCATTGATTTATAGCCATTCCAGTGTTTTTGTAATGCCTTCCTGGTTTGAAGGTTTTTCACTGCCGATTTTGGAAGCTATGGCAAGTGGAGTCCCAGTCATTGCTTCTGATAAAATTGCTGTTGCTGATTACTTAAAGAGGGATATTATGACATTCAATCCATCCAATCCAAACGAACTTAAGGATAAAATAGAATATCTACTAACTAATAAAGATTATGCAGAGGAGATGAGCAAAAAAGGTATTATGTTGGCTCAAAAATTTTCGTGGTTCAATGTAGCGAAAGAGACCTTAAAAATATATAAGCAAGTTGTATCTCCCAAATAATTAACTAGCAAAATACTTTAAAGCAGCCATGCCGAATGGATTTTTTTTCTCACCTTTTGAACTGATTATTTTGTGTTGAAAAATTCAACGAATTTAGGCTAACCACTTAAACCACCATCACCACCCTTCTAAACCATTTTTCGCACCTCATTTTTTACTGTTAACTCAAAATTAAAAGTGGACTGAAATTGGTTTGAAATTTCAGGCAAAATATATAAAAATCTGGCAAAAATTAAAATTAGACTGGTTCTCAAAATTAAAATTAGACTAAAGACACTCAAAATCAAAGCGATTTTAATGAAATGCTTTGTTTTTCTCGGTGGCGTTAGTGCACTCAATTTATGTATTCAACGGGAGGTATATCTGGTAGATAACCCAGCGTGCGTTGTTTTTGGGATGTAATAGCCCCATTCTTTGGCACGATTGCGCACGGTTTGGGCTGAGATTTCCTGACTGATGTGTTTAACTACTTCGTCTCTGGTATAGGCGTAGTTATATTGATATACAGGGATTTTAGAGCCTTGGATTAAAAGTCGTGTTCCTTCCAATTCTTTGCGAATTACTTGGTCTATTTCTACTGGTAAGCGGTGATGAGAATACAGAAATTTCACCTGTAGTCCACTTTTAACTTTGACCATACCCCCAAAATAGTCCACTTTTAATTTTGAGTTAACAACTTTGCATTTGGGTATTGACAAATTTTAAATTTTGAGTACAATAGCATTACATGAATTTCGCTACGGGGACCAATAATGTTAGAGTTTTTGGGAAAAAACTTAACTGTCACAAATTTGGATATAATTTTCGGTGGGAATTCAATTATGAAATTATTCTTTATTGGTTCCTATAAGGAAAATCCGACAACCGGCGGACATATCTATAACCAAAAAGTGATTGAGGCATTGCGCGAGTTGGGACACGAGATAATAGAAATAAATGTGCATCGCTTGCCAACTTTTTTTAGGTTCAAGTTTTTCAGTTTTTTATATTCTTTCTTTAAGTGGTTTAATACAACCCCTGATTTGATAATTCAGGTTGTGGATTCCGCATTGAGGTATTTCCCCTTTACCCTCTTCACCCGGTTCCACCGCATTCCCATCGTGCAAATTGTCTACCATTTAAAAGAGGGTCAGACACAATTCAGTTTAAGAGAACATATTAACTATCAATTGATGAGAAGTAATTTAAAAAAGGCAAGATTTATTATCGTTATCAGTCAGAATACTAAATCAAATGTTCTTTGTTGTATTGGCTGCAATGCAAATAATAAGGTCTGGATAGTTCGTCCCGGTTCTTATTCGCATAATGGAAGTATAAAAACACATTTGTATAGGAATAAAAAAAACTGGGTCTTTATATCCGTGGGCGCAGTAACACCAAGGAAAGGATATGATTTTCTAATTGAAGCACTCAAAAATTTACTCAACTTTCAATTTAAATGTTATATAGTGGGAGATATCGCTGATAGAAGATATTACTCCTTGCTTATTAGAAAAATAGCCCAGTATCAATTGGAAAAGAATATAGAATTTACCGGGTATCTTTCAAAAGAGAAATTGCAACAATTGTATGAAAGTAGCGATCTATTTATACTATCATCAAGGCACGAAGGCTATGGTATTGTTTTAGGTGAAGCGTTGAGCCACGGGTTACCAATTGTTGCAACCAATGTTGGGGCTGTATCTGAGATAATCAAGGATAATATAAATGGGTTTCTTGTAGACCCAAATAACCCGGCCGATTTAACTGAAAAATTGAGAAGACTAATGGAAGCACCGCAAATACTTGCCGCTTTGCAAAAGCACATTATAGAGAACAGTGAGAAAAGAACTTGGACTGATATGAAAAACGAATTGAAAAAGATTTTTATAAGTATTTTGGAACTTTAAATCGAATACCGTCTTTCATCAAAATAAAATCTTACCCAAATAAAATTGATCTTTTCGGGAGAA
>JBNAVN010000060.1:0-13078 GCA_049700315.1 bacterium | reverse complement strand
TAACCATTTATCCGCCAATCATCCGCCACGCAACTTGGCGGATGGCGGAATTCAATCATTTAACCAGGTCGTTTGGTATGGCGATGATGATTCAGGCCGTCGGTTGCCAGCGGGTGTTTATTTTGTACGTTTGCAAACTGAAAATGACAGCAAGGTAGAAAAAGCAGTCCTTATACGATAGAGTGCTGAAAATGATGATTTTGAGGGCGATTTAATTATGGTTAAATATCAGAGGATTGACAGTGTCCAATAATTTATTATTATATTAAGTTAGATAGAAAGGAGGTGATCGCAGGAAAAAAAATGATTATAGCAATTGGGGTTAGAAGAAGGATTAGTTAAAGAAAGGAGTGAAGATGAAAAAGATCTTACTAATCTTGATAATGTTTGTTTTTGCCCTGGGTGCGAATAATATCACCCAGAAACAAACAACACCGGTGTCGCCGGTAAAAATTGAATCGCCAGGGAATAATGTAAAGGAGAATGTTGTCCGAACCGACATTATCCCTGCATTTTCCAATCAGACAAAATCGCAGTTTATTCCAGTGACTTATGGCGATGCAACGAAAATTGTTTTTTCCAATGGTATCTCATTTGACACCCGACTCCTTGGCAAAAGTGGTGAGCCTGAATTGCCTGCTGGTCTAAAGACCCAGTACCAGGATGATGAAACAGGATACTATATTGTTCAATTCTCAGGACCAATTTATGGACCAGAGAGAGAATGGCTTGAATCCCAGGGAATAAAGATCCATTTCTACATACCAAATTATGGTTTTGTAGTCTCAGTAAAAGGACAGGCACAGAGGAATGCAATTCTTGCAAACCCATCTATCAACTGGATGGGTGTTTACCAACCCGCTTACAAAATCTCTGCTTTATTTGATCGAGTTCCGGATGAGCATAAGGTGACGATCATTCTATTCAATGACGCTGATATGACCTATGCTGTGGATAAAATAAGCTCAATTTCGACAAGAGGTGAAATTACTACTTCAGATAATGGTATAAATAAGATGGTCTGGTGTGTTATAAATAAAAAAGACCTGAGCAGACTTGCGAATATCAAAGAGATTTACTGGATTGAGCCCTATATCCAGCCGGTGATGTATAATCAACAGTATCAATGGGTTGTCCAGTGTGGATATCTTTCATCTGCACCTCCGGGTAATGATAATACATACCGTCGTATGTGGGCAATGGGAATCCTTGGTCAGGGTGAGATAATTAACCATTGCGATTCAGGGATAAATACTTCGCATTATCAACATCGGGCAGGCAGTGCGGCAATCACAACTTGGGGTGTTTATCCGACCCACAATAAGATCGTTGCCTATGATTCTGGTGCACCAGCCCAGATAGTTTTTGGTGATGGTACCGGTGCTTCTTATCATGGGACGCATACTGGGTGCACGACCGCGGGTAATGATACGACGCTAAGTACTGATTACCGAGATGGCATAGCCAAAATGGCAAGGCTTTATCATAATGACTGTGGTGATAATACAAGTAGTTCCATTTATACATTTGGTGACCTGAATGACCTCTATATTCGGTCTTACAACAAATACTATGCAAGTCATGGCATCCGGGCTTACTCAAGCACAAATTCCTGGGGTGCAGATGTGGCTGGCGCTTATACCAGCATGAGTCTGAATGTAGACCAGTTTATGTGGGCGCATAGAGATTATCTACTTTTCTTTTCCAACGGCAATAGCGCAAGCGCTGGTTCAGTTGGTTCCCCAGCAACTGCAAAAAATTGCGTTTCAGTTGGGGGCACCTATAATAGCACATCCTGTCAAACATATTACACAACCACAAGCAGGGGTCCTACTAATGACGGCAGGATTAAGCCAACGATTCTTACTCCAGGTGTGAGTATTTCTTCGGCAACAAGCGGAACTACTACTTATAGTTCGATGTCCGGCACAAGTATGTCTTCTCCTGGTGCGTGTGGTGCGGGTGCACTTGTCAGACAGTATTTAAGGGAAGGCTGGTATCCAACTGGTAAAAAGGTTGCGGGCAATGTCTGGTCTTATATCAGTGCGGCAATGATAAAGGCGATATTGATAAATTGTGCAGACCCGAATATTACAGGTTATACTGTCCCTGATAATAATGTTGGTTGGGGTCGTGTTGACCTTGATTCTACGCTTTATTTTGCAGGTGATTCACGCAAGACCCTGGTTCTTGATGATACCATAGGTGTTCTTACCGGTGAAAGAAAGGATTATCACTTCAATGTTCCTTCAGGTGCATCTAACCTTAAGATAACCGTCGTATGGACCGATTATCCAGGAAATCCTGCAGTCAACAGACAGATTGTGAATGACCTTGATCTATACGCCCAGATTGGAGCAACATACTACCGTGGTAATCAGTATTCAGGTGGTCAATCAGTTGCAAATCCAGCCAACAGGGATTCACTCAATGTTGAGGAGTGTGTAAGGGTGAACTCACCAACTGCGGGTGACTGGCTTGTCAGGATTGAAGGCAGGAATGTGCCTTATGGACCACAGCCTTTTGCCCTTGTCATTACATACAGTGCTCCAAACATCGCAGGTGTGGTCTCGACCGATAAGCCAGTATATCGGGCGAACGATTTCATTATTGATACTGTCAGAGTTAGGGTGGAAGATCAGAACTACGGAGCAGTTGGGATTCGTGACACAGTAAGGGTTGTCCTCACCGGTAAGTATATTGAGACCCAACCTGAGACCCTGAAGTGTGTTGAACTCGCAGAGAGTTCCTATGTATTCAAAGGTGAAATTCCACTTCTGTTCCGTGGTGCAACTCACAATGATGGCAGACTATCGGTTTGTCAGGGTGATACAATCTATGTTTCATACACTGATGCGTCTCCATCATATATCTCCACGACCTGGGCTGCGGTTGATGCCTGGTATTTCCATATCTCTAATGTCCATTGTGAAAATATTGACGCTACTTCAGTTGATGTATGCTGGACAACCAATGATGGCGCGAATTCCAAAGTTTATTATGGAACAAATCCAAGTAATCTAAATCTTATTGCTCAGGTTGATACACCTTATTGCACACCACATAGGGTAAAACTTGGTGGGCTAAACGCGAACACAATCTACTACTATGATGTGGAATCAAGAGATTTCCGTAGTAATGTGGTGCGTGATAATAACGGTGGTCAGCATTATACTTTCAAAACCAAGGCCCAAGCAGGAATTGATGTGCTGGTTGTTCTGTTGAACAACAATTGTCAGGGCGAAGAATTCGCCCATCCTGATTTTATGCAAAGGGCATTGCAGGCCGGTGGCTGGACCTATAACTGGTGGGAGACATTGACCAATGGCCAGTTTACAAGAAATAATCTCAAATGGTATAAGGCAGTCTATTTCCAGATTGCCCAGGAAAACTATCCGGTCTGGACCGTTGCCCAGAAAGAGACAATAAAGACCTATCACGATGGTGGTGCAAGGTTTGCAATGACCGGTCATGATGCGGGCTGGGATACCTGGATGTATAGCAGGGTTGATTCAATATTTGCCAAGAACTATCTCCATTTCCGGTATATTGGTGATATCAGTGCTACCTCCTGGAATTCATTGAGGGGTATTGCTGGAGACCCGATCTCTGGTAATTATACTGCAGGTGTTACTTATCAGCCATTCCGCCAGGGTGCAGCAGGTGATTCAATCCTGCTTTCCGGAACCGGTGCTGCAGGAACTGGCAGCTATGTCTGGCATGGCAATGCAGCTAATGACTCCTGTGGCATAAAATGGGAGTCCACAAATAATATGGGAACTCCTGGTGATGGTGTCTGGGGTGGACAGAGGACAAGGGTTGTGTTTAATGGATTTGAGATCACCCAGATTGATACGACAAATCCCAACAGCACGACGAGAACAGATATTCTCAACAATATGTTCATCTGGCTCATCGGGCATGACCATCCAGATGTAACATTGTCTTCACCAGTTGGTGGCAATACTTATACCTCAAGTCCGATAACCATATCGTGGACTGCTACTGCTTATGGCGGAGCAACGATTGATAGTACCTGGATTGAATACTCACCTGATGCAGGTCAGACCTGGTACACGATTGTTGCCGGCACCGGAATGACTTCACCGTATTCCTGGAATGTGAGTTCAATGCAAAACAGAAATACATACCGGGTGCGTGTTACAGTGAGCGATGCAGGTGTGTACCCATCAATGAAGGGTTTTGCCCAGACCACGAACTTCCGGATAAATATTGCGGGCAATGACGATTTGGGTCCAAAGGTGATTCCAAATTCCATTGTTGTTGCGAACAATCCAAAGTTTGTGACTGCCACGGATACGCTTTTGGCATTCACTGCGGTTGTGAGTGATTCTGAAACTGGATTGAGCACAATCGGTGCAGCAAGTTACATTGCCAAGAGTCCAACTGGTAATTCCAGTGGTGAATTGCCAATGCAGGTTAGTGATGGCACCTGGGATGAAATCGTTGAGGATGTGAACGGCTCAGTTAGATTACTGTATGTGCCTGGTGCGGTCAATGTCTGTTCATTGTTTGTGCGTGGTCGGGATAACGCAACATTCAGGGCACAGAACTGGGGAGCCTGGTATTACCGGACATTCACATTGATAAACGGTGACATTCGTCCACTCCAGGGCATTGGTGAATCAAATGCTGGAATTCCGCTTTCCTACAGTCTATCAAGTCCGATGCCCAATCCAACAAAGGGTATAGTGAGAATCAATTATGCTATTCCCCAAACTGGCAATGCGACCCTAAAAATCTACAACTGTCTTGGTCAGGTTGTTAGAACACTCATTGATGGCGAGCAGAAACCTGGTTTCTATACTGCAATCTGGGATGGCAAAGATGATGCAGGTCGCAGACTTTCAGCGGGAATTTACTTCTATCAATTTACTGCAGATAAATTCAATGATACAAAGAAGGCGATTCTGCTGAAATAAATGAAAAATCAGGGGCAGGGATAATTCTTACTCCCTGCCCCTGAATGTTTCCTTATTTTCTTTTAAAACATTGCAAAAGTTGAGTTACCATAGTAATTGCCCAACCCGTTGGGCATTTTATTTGTTGATTTGAAAAGTCATCACAGGGGCTCTTGTAAAATAAGGGGGTGATTATGTGTCATAGAATTTTGTCTTTTTTGCTACTCTTTGTTTTTGGCAGTGCCGGGACAAATCTGGTGAGAGTAGAACTTGGAAAAAATCGGCTTGAACCGCTTTTTGAACGAGGTCTAAATGTGATAAAGGAATTGGATAATTGTGCCTTGATCATTGCTGATGATACAGAAATTTTGAAAATGATTGATTCTAAATACTCAATACTTGAACAAAATGCAAAAGAAGGAAATTTTTACCTTGTATATCAATTCAACACCAAAATTGATTTGACTAAGTATGGAAAGGTGCTGAGCACAGACAACAATATTTCTTTATTAAAAATCAAAGAAGGCGCTATTTTGTCATTGACCAGAGAGCCTGTACAGATTGTTCGTGTTTCATTCAAACCATTGATTAGAAAAGGTATAATAATGTTCCCGGCGGTACGTGAAAATCCGATTATCCAGGAAATTGTAAACAAGGTAAATCCTGACACAGTGCTCAGTTTTGTGAGGAGATTGCAGAATTTTCGCACCCGGTATTCAACCCATGATTCCTGTATGGCAGCAGCAAACTGGATAAGAAACAAATTCATTGAATATGGCTGTGATTCAGTGTATTTTCAATATCATACTTCTGGTCATGCGCCAAATGTGATTGGCATAAAATTTGGAGTATTGTATCCAAATATCTATGCAGTCATTGATGGACATTTTGATGCAACCTCTAATCAGGCACCCAATATCGCACCTGGTGCTGATGATAATGCCAGTGGTACAGTAGCAGCAATTGAGGCCGCAAGGGTAATGAAAGATTATCTATTTGAATATTCAGCAAGATTTATTGCATTCAGCGGTGAAGAATTTGGGCTTTATGGTAGTGAATACTACGCAAATAATGCCCGAGCGAATGGTGATAGTATTCTTGGGGTTCTTAATGGTGATATGATTGCTTATGTTGATGCCTCACCAGAAAATTGTGATGTCTTGACCAATAGTGCCAACATACCTTTTGCTGATTTTTTTATCGCCTGTGCTGATACCTACACAACTTTACTCACAGTAAAACAGACTGTTTCATCAATCCCTTCTGATATTCAACCATTCTATGATAATGGGTATCATGGCTTGTGTAATATTGAAGACTACTGGCCCACAAACCCTCATTATCACACAACTTATGATACTATCGGTGCCGGATACAATAACAATGCGTTTGCTACAGAAGTAATAAAGGCAGAGATTGCTGCTCTGTCAGTATTGATAAAACCTTATGGCGTTTCTGGTATGCCTGCTGTGCCAACAGTAATCAAACCTTTCAATTTCGCACGATTACCGGTGCTACAACCGACCCTCTCATTTACTTCAACTGATCCGCAGGGAGATAACATTCAGTATCGGGTTTTATGGGATGAGGATCCAAATTTTGCGAGCCCGGATAGTGCGACTACAATTACATATCCAAGCGGATCAATTGCGAATTTTGTTTTTCCTGTACCATTACAGAATGGGATAACCTACTGGTGGAAGGTGAAGTGCACAGACCCTGGCGGAACCGGATTGTGGACTCAATATACAGAAAGATTCTCATTTACAATTGGCACAAGTCTGCCTCAGAACACCTGTTCCTGGTATCAAACTACAGGCGCACAATTCAATTATGATATGTTCAATGGAACGCAGGTACAGGGTGACAGTGTTGTTCTGTTGCCTTCCGGACAGACGATTGTGGATACCCTTTTGAATGCCAATTTTGAAAGCGGCATGCCCACAGGCTGGACCTGGGTTGATGGAAATAACGATGGTTTCAGATGGACTACTGGGACAACATCGGACATAGGTAGTTATGCACCACCAAATTATGGTACTGCTTATGCATATTACTCAGATGATGCTGCAGGTAATGGTGTAATAAATTATAATGAAGAATTGATTTCACCAAAGATTTACATACCACCATCAGCAACAAATTTGCGGATAAACTACGGATATGGTCTCAGGGTATATCAGAGTGGTGAAAAGATGCGTGTAAAGTTTCGCAAAAAGGTTGGTGGTAGCTGGAGTGCGTGGACAAATATTGCTGAATATACTACAAACACAAATGGCACCGCAAACATTGACCTAAGTGGTCAGTTGCCGTGTGATTCAGTGCAATTTGAGTGGTTTTTCAGCGATAGTACAGCATCTTCACACTGGGGTTATGCCTGTGCAACTGATAATGTGGTTATTACATCTTCATACACACAATCAGATTTTGGAACCTTGACCGGGACACCGGTCATTTATCATAATTTGTCTGTTGTTTATCAAAGGAATAAATGGGGCGATGTAGTCTGGCATAAGGCGACTGGTAGTGATTCTGTTGGCATCCAGGTTGAGTATTACAACGGCACAACCTGGCAATTGATTCCAAATTCAATATTACCTGGCAATGCTACGGGGTTTTTTACAAATCTTGTAGTTGATACAGTTAAGTTGACAAATGTTGATACATTGACCTATCATACCTTGAGAGTAAAAGGACTATTCCATCGGATAACAAAATCTCCCAATACTCCTTCATTGCTTGATTGGGAAGTTGGCAATCTTTCAAGTTATGTTGTAGCGGAAGAACTTGATAATTTGCAATTTGCAATTCGCAATTTACAATTGGAAATCTACCCGAATCCATTCAAGAACGACCTACAAATCAGGTACCTGATACCTGATACCCGAAATCAAACTAATGGTGTGAGCAATGTAGGGCAAGGCTTCAGCCTTGCGGAAGTAGTCAGTAGTCAGTACCCAGTAGTTAGTATAAAAATCTACGATGTGACCGGAAGATTAGTAAAATTATTCAGTGATTTTCAGTGTAGTTTAAATAATTCAGTGCATTCAGTGTTATGGGATGGTTCAGATGATTCTGGTCGTATACTACCCTCTGGTATCTACTTCATAAAGTTTCAAGCAGAGGATATTATGGTTTTAAAGAAGGTGGTTCATTTGAAGTAGGTGATAAAAATGAAAAATTGTAGATTTCTGGGGCAGATATTGATAAACGTTGGGCTTATTACTCATAAAGAAATTATTGAGGCAAGATGGGTGCAGATGAATAAGTAGAGTTTTAGCACGATCTGAAGCACATCATTTAAACCAATAAAGGGTTAGTTTGATTTCCCATACCTTGACTTCTTTGGTATCACTGATATAATAAAACGGAGGCAAAAATGAGAAGAGGTTTAGGCAATTTCGCATCCGCCATTCTGTTTGGCGGACAGAATCCGCAATCTGCAATAAATGAATTGTTCTCCGTTTTCAATTTTCTGTTTTCTTTAAAACTAATTTTTATTTTACTGACTACTGGCTACTGGTTACTGCCTACTTTTTCATATTCTCAATCGGGCTGGAGTGAGGATAGGCGATTGGTTTTTATGCAGGGTGGTGGTTGGTATCCAAAGGCAGCCTGTTGTGGTGATACAATTCACCTTGTGTGGTGGCAACATTATGCACACGATGAGGTTTTTTACAAACGGAGCACGGATGCTGGTAATACCTGGGAAGAGGATGTGAGGCTGACGCCCGAAGATAGTATCTCCTGTGTCATTCCGAAAATTGCAGTTTGGGGAAATAAAATACATATAATCTGGTATGAAGTTTCTGCATATCATTACGCGTTATGCTACAGAAAGAGCACAGATGGAGGCAACACATGGAGTGTGGTTGATACTTTGAGAAAAGAAATTGATGGTGGTTGGGGTGATTGCTGGTTATGTGTCCAGGATTCAAATGTATACGTTGTTTTTATTCGTGAGGACAGCAAATTAGTGTTTATGAAAAGTACTAATAATGGAGAAAGTTGGACAAGTGAGCAGGTGGTAGGAGATGGTACCGGGAATCCACATATTGAGGTACTTAAAACAAACAGCGCATATTTAGTTTCTTGTGTTCGCTCTTCTGTTCCTCCAATAGAGATTCTATTTTATCGGAGTGTGGATATGGGTACGACCTGGATAGATACACAAATTGTTTCGGATAATGATGGTCGTGCCTCCCAATTACCGATGTTAGAAACTGATGATAGTTCGGGCATTCATATTACCTGGTATGATTACAAGTATAGTTCTTATTCTTGGACCGGGGATATTTTTTATCGGGCGAGCAGGGATTCGGGCAATACCTGGGAAGAGATTGATTCTTTGACGGTGATGCATCGGGCGGTTGCTTCAGATATTCTTGCTGAGGGTAATAATTTACATCTGGTCTGGGAGGATGACCGGAATGGATTTGATAACAATTTTGAGATTTACTATCGGATGAGCACAGATTTGGGGAGGACCTGGGGTCCTGAGGAAAGGCTGACCAATGCCCTGTATCATTCATATTGTCCTTCTTTAGCCTGTGGTGGTGGCTATTTGCACTTATTCTGGCAGGATAGGAGGGAATACGGAAATAATGGTCCGAGTGCACCGATTTACTACAAGCGTAAGGACCTGAGTGTGGGAATAAGGCAGGAAATGAGCAGGGTTTTGAATTCTTCTGATTTAATATTAGATTGTCCTACGATTTTAAGGCATAATTCATTGATTCGGTATGATACAGGTAAAAATAAGGATGGTGAGATAATTTTGATTGATGTCACAGGCAGGGTGGTTGGAGTTATGCCTGTGCATTGTGTTTCTGGTGAGTTAGTTTTTGGGGATTTTAACAAGGAGGTGCAAGATGGTGTGTATTTTATGATGCTCAGGGCAAATAACCAGTATGTTGTAAAGAAAGTACTGGTGGTGAGATGATCTGGTCTTTTGGTTTATCTGGTTAAAAAGAAAGGAGTAAAAAATGGTTACAAAATCATTAAGTTTAATCATACTGCCACTATTATTATTAGGTGCTGAGTGGCAGTCATTGAATGGTCCGCCTGCAGGCAGGGCGGATGATATGTGTATGGGGTATGACCCATACATACCTACTTGGGTTATCTATGCTGCAGACCAGACCCATAAGTTGTATAAGTCAACGAATGAAGGGGAGTTGTGGCAAGTGCCAACGTCTCAGATAATTGTTGATAATCCTAATTGTGTCATCACAGCACCCAATAATGCCCAAATTGTATATGTCGGCAAAAATCGTAGTTCACCTGCGGAACATTGTATTTGGAAATCAGAAGATGGCGGTTTTTCCTGGAACTATAAGGATGAAGGTATTGGTAATGTTTACCCTTTATGTCTTGCGGTTGACCCTTCGGATAACAGTGCTTCCTTTGTGCTACTTGGCTCGTGGTATCAATCAGGTGCTCCAGTCTATTACCGCACAACGAATGGGGGTGAATTTTGGGAATCAGGTGCGATTGGTAACAATGCACTGGATGTGTATGATATCGCAATAGTCCCTGGTTCACCAAGGAGAGTTTACCTTGCAGGTGGTGGTTGGAATCCTGATGCCGGGTTTTATCTAAGCACAGATGATGGCGTCAGTTTCCAGTGGACTATTGAGGCTGAAGTTAGAGCAGTTGCTTATGATCCAGAAAATCCTATGAATGTCTGGGAAGGAGAGATTGTTGGTGAGAGGATTGGTGTCCGAAAAAGCGCTAATGGAGGTTTGGATTGGTCTGATATCTTTCTCCTTCCCGGGGGTGAATATATTAATGCACTTGCTGTTACAGAACCGAACAAGATATATGCTGCCACTGATAAGGGAATGTTTTTAAGCACAGACGGTGGTCAGACCTGGGGTGAAATCAATAATGGTATGTATGTCTTTAATATTTTTGACATGGTTGTAAAACCGAATAACCCTCAGGATTTATATATCAGCGGAGAGGCATGTATATATAGAAGTAACAATGGTGGTGAGACCTGGAGAGAAATAACAAAAGGTTTCAAGTTATGTAATACGGTTGGTATTAGCACAAGTCTTCCTGGAGCCATTTATGTTTTGGCCCCCGGCACTGTTTACAAAAGTGAAAATGCCGGGCAAAGTTGGTTAACCATAGATAACGGCCTTACTTACGGATGTCGCTATAGCATTACTGCTGATGCTATTGACCATAATCGGGTTTTCCATTGCGGAGAAACTGCCCTTGATGTTAACTATGTCCGACGCACCACAAATAGTGGACAGACATGGAATAATATTTTTGAGGCAATTAATGCCACCTACACTTCTATTGCGATTGATCCAACAGACGGACAAACTATATATCTTGCTTTTCGTGATCCCCCACCTAACCAGGGAATTTATGGACTGCAGAAAAGTACCGATGGTGGCGAGAGCTGGGAGAATATTACTCCGGGGGATGATATTGTTTCATTGAGTGTTGACTTGTGGTCTCACGAAATTGTTTTTGCTGGAAGTGGTGCAGGATCGCCTCATATCTACAAATCAACTAACGGTGGTGGAGATTGGGCTTGTTACAATCTTCCTGGTTTAGGTGCGGTATTTGACATTTGCTCTAATTCACGGGATAATAAGGTATATGCCCGTCTCGGCGATGGGATATATAAAAGTAGAAATGGAGGTGTGACCTGGAGAAGTTGTGGTTTTCTGGGGCACAATGTGGGTGCCCTTGTTATGGACTATGTTGAGCCTGAAATTCTTTTTGCGGCTTTGAATGAACTACCTGCAGGCAGGACATTTTTGACTGTTGATGGTGGTGCAGTCTGGACTGAGATTCCAAATCAACTACCGAGTAACGCGTCTGACTTAACAATAGATATTAATGTTCCTGTTTCACTTTACGCAGCAACAGAAAAAGGCATTTATTCTTTTACCCCTGAATTTATAAATAAACATCTCACCAGCAGTTCTTCTGCGGCAACCTGTGCCAACAATGGTAAAAAGTTATTACGGATTTATGGCACAGATGAATTATGGATTTGTTATGAATCAGGTGGGGTTATCTATGTGGTCCATTCCCCAGATGATGGTGCAACCTGGTCAAGGAAAAAGGAACTTGGTCAAGGCTATACCCCGGCAATTGCGGTCCGCGATGTGCCTGATTATCCACCCTGTATTGTCTGGCGGGCAAATGGTGAGTTAAGGGATACGATCTACTTTGCCCGCTATCTCAGTGAAGACAAATGGTCTGAGCCTGTGCCCATTGTGGTCTCACCCTCAGGGATTGATTTTGGTCCACCTTCATTTGTGATTGGTGATTACAACTTTGGTCATCTTGCCTATTCTGATGGGAATAGATGTTATTACACAAATTTCAATGTATATAATCCAGATGCTCCACATACTGAGGTCATTGGTTCGGGTAAAAATCCCAGTATTGGATTTATGCCTGGAGATGAATATCCAAATATTCACATCGTTTTAGAAGATGATGGTGTTATTTATCACTCGGCTCGTATCCTGAATGGCTGGACATATGAGGTTGTATCAAGGGATGAGAATATTACCATTACTGATTGTCATCATCCGTCTTTGGTGGTTGAAGGGGATGTGGTCTATTTTGTCTGGGATGGTATTTTAGATAACAATAGAAATATCTTCTGGCGTCATCTGACATATACTGATGAAGGTTTATTCTGGTCCTGGATCTGGCCTGTGTGTAATACAGCAAATCCTTCAACTTATGCGGTTTTGACCACAGGCTTTTTCTGTTCCTGGGTTGAGCAAGAGGGTAATGATTATGAGATATATTATGCCCGTTATGACCCGATGTTATGGGTCTGGCGTGACCAGACGGATTTGAGCAATAGTCCTGAAAAGATTTCGGATTTTGCTCATTTAGCCCACAAGCAGACCCAGGAAGGGACTGATATTTATTTTTATCTGGACTGAGAATTCTGTGCCGCCTTTTGATATCAGGTTTGAGAAGATAACGATTGGTGGTGGTGGGAGTAGTCCTGATGGATTGAGTGGGCTTCCGTTATATATTGCCAGGGGTGGAGAAGAGGAAAAGTCACCCTTTAATATCAGGCGGGAAGGTTATGTGGAATATGGTAATGAAGTGTATAAAAAGGTTGATTATGACGATCAGTATCTTGAATATGGGTTTGGGAA
>JBNAVN010000059.1:0-13711 GCA_049700315.1 bacterium | reverse complement strand
CAAAAAAGTAATAAGGAGGAATTATGACTTCAAAAGAATTACTTGAACTTTTAAACAAAGCAATAGCAAGAGAGCTCCAGGTTGCCATTCAGTATATGTGGCAACATGTACAATGGGTAGGGATTAAAGGATTTGCTGTTAAAGATGAATTAAAGAAAATATCAATCACCGAGATGAAACATGCTGAAGCAATTGCCGAGAGGTTAAACTATCTTGGTGGCAAACCAACGACCAAGCCTGAGCCAATCAATGTCGGCAATACTTTGAAAGAAATGATTGAACAGGATAAGAAAGATGAAGAAGGTGCAATAAAACTCTACAAAGAAATAATTGAGAACGCAAGGAAAGAAGGTGATGAAGTCACACGTAAACTATTTGAAGGGATATTGGCTGACGAAGAAGAACATCACGATACATTTTCAAGTCTGCTTGAGGAAATTTGATAAAATCAGGTAGCGTCCAGATTTATCTGGACCGATATATTCTTCGTCCATTTAAAGATGGACGCTACTTTTTATAAATATGGAATTTGAGCCAAAGGTAACTATAGATTGCATAGGGCTTTTCTGCCCGCAACCGATTTTTCAAACCCGTCTTGAACTTGATAAACTAAATCCCGGTGATATCCTGGAATTACTGGCAGACGACCCTGCTGCTGAAGAAGACATAAAAGCATTCTGCAGAAGAACCGGCAATGGATTAATCAAGATTGAAAGCAAAGGCAATATTTTACGATTTCTAATTAGAAAAGGTAAGTAAATGCTGAACCTGAGAATAGCAGAGGTTTAATGGAGTTCTCTCTCGCGAATGAAATTTAATCAAAGATATTTAAAGGAGTAACGATGGAAAATAAAAAATTTATCCTTTATGTGCAGACCAGTGATGAGCCAGAAAGGCAATACTCACCCCTGGTTTTGGCTCAAACTGCACGGATGATGGATATTCCTGCAAAAGTATATTATCTTGGGATGGGACTGAAAATTCTATTACCTGGTACAGCCGAAAAGATCAAATTGGGAAATTTCCCAAGTGTTTATGAGATGATAAAGAAGTGTATAGAGATGGGTGTTGAATTTTATGCCTGCGAGGCATCAAAGCAAATGTTAGGATGGGATAGAGTTGAACTGATACCGGGAATAAAGATTGTTGGTGCCGGGACCTTAAATGACCTTGCATTGGATGCCGGTGCCACAATGTGGTTTTAAAAAATGCCCGAGAAAAAAACTGTAAAAGTTGGTGGAATGCATTGCGCCACCTGTGTGAGCACGGTTGAAAAATCATTGAAAAAACTTGATGGCACAATTGATGTCGTTGTAAACCTTTCTACTGAAGAAGCACATATAACATACGAACCACAGAAGGTTTCAATAAAGGATTTAAAATCAGCAATTGAAGATGCGGGTTATGAGTATCTGGGAACCGCTGATGATACTACAGGTGAACTTGCTGAAAAATATAGAACTGAAAGTTTAAAGAAAATGAGATTGCGGATTATCATTGGATTTATTGCTGGTATCCCACTTATGGTTCTTATGTATCTCCCTCTGCATCATATAGAATTTCCTATCCATATTTTGTTATTTATTATTTCAACGCCCGTATTCATTTATCTTGTTTATCCTATCTTCATCGCTGGTTTTAAGGCACTAAAAAACAAAAATTTGAATATGGATGTGATGTATTCAATGGGAATTGGAGTTGCATTCATTGCCAGTGTTATGGGAACTTTCAATATAATACTAAACCGCGAATTCCTCTTTTATGAAACTGCAATCCTCCTTGCAACATTTTTGACCCTGGGAAGGTATCTTGAGACAAATGCAAAAGGAAAGACCTCAGAAGCAATTAAAAAATTGATGGGATTACAACCAAAAAGTGCAACAGTAATTCGGAATGGAGATGAAATAGAAATACCTATTCAGGACCTCTCTGTTGGAGATGTAGTTATGTGTAAGCCAGGTCAGAGGATACCGACAGATGGTGAAGTGATTGAAGGAATGAGTCTGGTTGATGAATCTATGGTTACTGGTGAACCATTGCCGGTTTTGAAGAAAACAGGTGATAAAGTAATTGGTGGAACGATAAATAAAAACAGTGTTTTGAAATTTAGAGCAACAAAGGTTGGTAAGGATACACTCCTTGCCCAGATAATCAAATTGATTCAGGAAGCGCAGACTTCAAAACCACCGGTTCAGAAACTTGCGGACAGGGTGGTGAACTATTTTATTCCGGTTGTTCTAGGTATTGCCATAATCTCATTCTGCCTCTGGTATTTTGCCTTTGGAACAAGTCTTCACTTTGCCCTGACAACTCTTATCTCGGTGCTTGTGATTGCCTGTCCCTGTGCATTGGGACTTGCTACACCTACTGCAATAACTGTGGGTATAGGCCGGGGTGCTGAGCTTGGGATTCTTATAAAGAATGGTGATGCACTTGAAGTTTCAGAAAAGATAAACACAATGGTCTTGGATAAGACCGGAACTTTGACTTCAGGTAAACCAGAGGTTGTAAAAGTAATGGTTTTTGATAAAAATGAAAAAGAAGTGATGAAGATTGCAGCAAGCATTGAGAAAAATTCAATCCATCCGCTTGCCGAGGCAATCGTTGAAAAGGCACTTTCAGATGGCATTGAATTGATTGATTGCAAAGATTTTGAAACGATTGAGGGAAGAGGGGTTAAGGCAACTATTGATGATAAACATGTGTTCATTGGAAATAAAAACTTTATGTTGGAAAATAATGTCGCATTCACCCAAAATCAGGAAGCACAAATCGCACAACTTGAAAAACAGGGGGCAAGTGTGGTATTAGTTTCTTTGAATAATTATCTCATCGGTGCAATTGGCATTGCTGATACCCTGAAGTCAACAACCAGGTCTGCAATTGAAGAGATAAAAAAAATAAGGATAAAACCGATAATGGTCACAGGTGACAATCTTGAATCCGCAAAGATTGTTGGTAAAGCAATAGGTATTGAAGAAATAATTGCCAATGTCTATCCTCAGGATAAGGCAGAGATAGTAAAAAAACTACAAAAAAATGGTGAAATTGTAGCATTTGTTGGTGATGGAATAAACGATGCACCAGCACTCGCACAGGCAGACCTGGGTATTGCAATTGGCAGTGGTACAGATATTGCAATTGAAAGTGGTGATATTGTGCTTGTAAAAGGGGAAATCATTGATGCGGTTGCTGGAATACAATTGGGCAGAAAAGTAATCTCAAGGATAAAACAGAATCTGTTCTGGGCATTTTTCTATAATATTATTCTTATTCCGGTTGCAGCGGGTGTGCTTTATCCATTCTTCAGGATTGGCTTAAAACCTGAATTTGCCGGACTTGCAATGGCAATGAGCTCAGTAACGGTGGTGAGTCTTTCACTGATGTTGAAGAGATATATTCCGCAGGTCATAAAAGATGGTTGATGGGTTTGGGTTGGGATGCTGGCTAAGAGAATGGATTCTCATTTTTTGTGGATTGTTTTTTCAATAATAATTTGGTAACTGGAATTTGTTTGGGATTTGATACTTGGGATTTATAAAAAGATAGGAGGTATTTATGGCAACAGATCCGGTCTGCAAAATGCTGGTCTCTGAGAAGACCGCAAAATGGATGACTGAATATAAGGGCAAGAAATATTATTTCTGTGCCCCTGGATGCAAAAAGGCATTTGAAGAAAATCCAGAGAAGTATTTGAAAGAACTGGAAGAAGAAAAAGGGTAAGATATTATGCGAACCTGAATGGTTGCCCTACATTATTGATATTTGTAGGGCAAGGCTTCAGCCTTGCGTAAATTAATGATGTTTGATACAGGGGGTTAAATTGGACAATTATACAAAACATAATCCTGGCAAAAAAAAGGGGGGAATATTGCTTTATGCCTTAAGCACCTGTATCTGGTGCAGAAAGACGAAAAATCTCTTGAATGAACTCGGTGTTGAGTATTCATATATTGATGTTGATTTGCTTGAAGGTGAAGAAAAAGAGAGAATCAAAAAGGAGATTGAAAAATGGAATCCGAGTCTTTCATTCCCGACACTTGTAATTGATGATAGCAAGTGTATAATCGGTTTTAAAGAAAAGGAAATAAAAGATTTATTAAAATAACAACCAGCGGAGTTAATCCGTAAGAATTTTATAATAACCCCCGGAGAACTAACCTGGAGGTTCAGTATGACTGATAGCAGAGGCATTGTTAATGATGAAGTTGATGGACTCTACGAAAAACTATATAAAGAAGCAGAGGCAGGTGGTTATCACTTGAATCCCGATGTTGAATTTACAAAACAACTCGTAAAATCTTTAGTCATCAATCAAAAAAGGTATGGGTATCAAGCCTGCCCCTGTCGTCTTGCATCAGGTAAGAAAGAAGACGATTTAGATATAATATGTCCTTGCGATTATAGAGATGCTGATATCTTAGAATATGGTGCCTGTTATTGCGGACTCTATGTTTCAGAAAAAATCTTAAAGGGTGAGATGAAACTTCAATCCATACCTGAAAGGAGATCGACTGAGGAACAGAGAAAAAAGTCAAAGAATGCTGGACAAAAAATAGCCGAAGCCCTCCCCTATCCGATATGGCGCTGTAAGGTCTGTGGCTATCTCTGCGCCCGCGCATCGCCACCTGAAGTCTGCCCGATATGTAAGGCAAAGAAAGATAGATTTGAGAAATTTTTATAGTGTTCGCCTGATAAACATTTTACCCCTTGACATTGTCTAAAAATTGATTATAATTATTATATGATTGAAACAATTTCAAGTTTGAAACAAATAAAAGAAATCCTTAAAAGGGTTGGATTGAGACCAACTTATCAAAGGATAAGAATTCTTGAAAGTCTTTATAAGTTCCGTTACAGACATCCAAGCGTTGAAATGATTTATAACGAACTTAAAGATGAATTGCCTGTAATTTCAATGACCACAGTTTACAATACTATCAATACTATGGTTGGAAAGAAAATGCTTCAGGCTCTGACGATAACTGGAATGGATATTCACTATGACCCAGACATATCTCCCCATCATCATTTTTATTGCGATAACTGCCATACCATCTACGATATTCATATCAAATGCCCTCTGGAAAATGAAAAGAAGAGAAGTATTGATGGCCATAAAATTGAAGAGATACATGGATATTTTAAGGGAATATGCAAGAAATGTGCTGAGAAGAGGGCTAAATGGCTCAAAAATAAGGGGATAAGAAGGGAAAAGAAGGGAGAAAAGAGGTGAAAAAGGGAAAAGAAGTCAGGATTCGCAGTATCGCTATGCTTGGAAAGAACCAAACAGACCAGACAGACCAGAAAAACCAACCAAAGGAGGTAAAAATGCCTAATGTGACCAAAGTAGGTCAGGTCTTTAAATGTGAAATATGTGGTAATGTTGTTGAGGTAAAAGAGGTTGGCGGTGGAGAATTGGTATGCTGCGGCCAACCAATGACACTCATCAACGGTTAAATGTAGCGTCCGAATTTATTCGGACGAGTAAGGGTCATAAAATGTGATGTTATGGAGCGAAAATATGAGAAAACCTAAGGTCCTGTTCCTTTGTTACCATAATTCTGCCCGAAGCCAGATGGCTGAAGGACTACTCCGAAATCTTGCCGGTGATAAATTTGATGTTTATAGCGCAGGCATAGAGCCAAAAGAAGTCCATCCTATGGCGATACAGATAATGAAAGAGGTCGGTATAGATATTTCAAATCAAAAATCTAAATCCGCTGGTGAATTAGTGAAAGAACACTTTGGTTATATTATCACGGTCTGCGATGATGCACGAGAGAAATGTCCTGTATTTCCTGGTATAGCAGTAAGATTACACTGGCCCTTTAATGACCCGGCAAAGGCTACAGGCAGTGAAGAAGAAAAATTGAATATGTTTCGGAAGGTTCGCGACCAGATAAAGGGAAAAATATTAAATTGGCTAAATGAAATAGATAAAGAAAACTTATGAGGTTCCATGTTTTTCGTAGTGTCCGAATTTATTAGGACGAGTAGAATTTGTCCGTCTGATACGTCACTCAATAACGGATGGAACCAAAAATAAGTATTTTGTTGAATTAAAAATAGGAGGTATTATGGATATAACAAATCTATTCCAGTCCGGTGACTGGAAAAAAGAAAAACATACGCCGGTGATTGAAGTTCCGGCGAAGATAAAAAAAGGTGAAAACTTTAAGGTCACAGTTAGCGTCGGCAAAGAGATTGCCCATCCGAATACAACTGAACACCATATTGCCTGGATTGATGTCTATTTTCATCCTGAAGGTGAAAAATTCCCTTATCAGGTTGGCAAATTTGAATTTTTAGCACATGGTGCATCTACAAATGGTCCAAACACGAGCACGGTCTATACCCATCCTGAAGCCACGCTTGTATTCAAGACTGAAAAATCTGGCACAATAATCGCCTTCTCTTATTGTAATATCCATGGCTTATGGCAGAATTCACAAGAGATAAAGATTGGATAGTTTCTCTGCAAATCTGTATGCTCATAAGAAAACAAAAATGAATAATAAATGCAGCGTCCATCTTTAGATGGACGAAAAAATTATTAATGGTTGGATAACCAACGGAGGCAAAAATGAAAAAAATGACTGAAAAGGCTTTATTAGAGGCATTTGCCGGTGAATCAATGGCACATATGAAATATTTAATCTTCAGCGAAATTGCAGAAAAAGAAGGTATGCCGAATATTGCAAGACTTTTTAAGGCGATCGCCTATGCTGAACAGGTTCATGCTACGAACCATGCCCGTAACTTAGGTATAATAAAAAAGACCCCTGATAATCTTCAAACCGGCATTGATGGTGAAACCTATGAGGTTGAAGAGATGTATCCGGTTTTTAACAACACGGCAAAATTTCAGAATGAAAAGGGTGCAGAGCAATCAACCCATTATGCCCTTGAGGCAGAAAAGATTCATATGAGAATGTACACTGATGCAAAATCCAACTCGGAAAAAGGTAAAGACATTGATATAAAAGAAATCTACATCTGCCCCATCTGTGGATTTACTCATATCGGTAAACCACCAGAATACTGTCCGGTCTGCGGTGCGCCTAATAGCAAATTCAAGAAATTCTAAAATGCAGAGTAAAGATATTTCAATAGTAATTTGTGGAGAAGCCGGGCAGGGTATAAATACTGTCTCTGAAGCATTGCTTTATACTGCCCACAGAAATGGATTTAATGTATTTTCCACAACTGAATTTATGTCAAGAATCAGGGGAGGAATAAATTCAACCGAAATACGGATCAGTGAACAAAGAGTGCGGGCACCTATAGACAGGATCGATATATTCATTCCGTTAATCAACAGGGCTTATAAGCATCTCCAAAAAAGGATTTCACAGAATACAATAATCATTGGTGAAATAGGCGAATCTGGATACAAAAATTATGAAATTCAATTTTCAAAGATTGCAAGAGAAATCGGTGGTCCAATCTATACAAATATTGTGGCGGTTGGTGCTATTGTTTCAATCCTGAATCTGAGACTTGAGTATCTGAATGAATATCTCAAGAAAAATTTTCAAATGAAAGGTGAGACAGTAGTTAATAATAACCTGCGGGCAGCACAACTGGGTTATGAAAAAGGGAAAGAATTAAAAAATGTCCTGCCACCCATTGACAATCCATCAGGTGTGATTCAAGAGAATGAAAAGATTATGGACGGCTCTGAAGCAATTGCGCTTGGTGCAATTGCTGGGGGTTGTAAATTTATTGCTGCTTATCCAATGACACCTTCAAGTGGTGTATGGACCTATCTTGCCCGGCATTCAAATGAACTTGACATAATAACCGAACAGGCTGAGGATGAAATCTCCGCAATGAATATGGGCATCGGCGCATCATACGCCGGTGCCCGTTCAATGGTTACAACTTCTGGTGGTGGATTTGACCTTATGACCGAAGGGTTGAGTCTTTCTGCAATACAGGAAACTCCGATTGTCATTCACCTTGCCCAGAGGCCAGGTCCAGCAACTGGTTTACCTACAAGGACTGAACAGGCAGACCTTGAACTTGCATTATATGCGGGACATGGTGAATTCCCAAGAATAATTTTGGCACCAGGATCATTTGAGCAGGGATTTTATCTTACTCAGAAGGCATTCAATCTTGCTGATAAATATCAGGTTCCTGTCTTTGTCTTAACAGACCAGTTCTTTATTGATTCTTCTTACAATGTCGCACCTTTTGAACTTGATAAGATTAGAATTGAATCCGCTATAATAAAAATGACAAGGGATTATAAGCGTTATAGACTGACTGAAAATGGTGTATCACCACGGGGTATCCCAGGTTTTGGTGAAGGACTTGTGAATGCTGATTGCCATCACCACACCGAAGATGGACACATCTCAGAAGATTTGGAACTTCGGCCAGTTATGATGGATAAACTTTTTAAGAAAATTTCAGAAATCAAAAATGATATAATACCACCAGAACTGGTTGGTTCACCTGATTACAAAACCCTTGTCTTATGCTGGGGTTCAAATTATAATATAGTTAAAGAGGCGATTGAAGATATGAACTATGGAAATATATCAATGCTCCATTTCAGCCAGGTATTTCCGATTCATCCTGATACAGGGATATTTTTGAGAAAGGCAAAAAATCTATGTATTGTTGAAAATAATGCCACTGGACAATTCGCCAAAATGATAAAGCTCTATACGGACATAGATATTAAAAACCGTATTCTCAAATATAATGGGCTACCATTTTCAGTTGAAGAAATCATAAAAAGACTGGAGGAATTTCTATGAATGAAAAGTATACAGTTGATCACATAGGGATATGGACAACAAATGCTGAATCGCTGATAAAATTTTACACAAGAGTTTTAGGGTTTAAGTTCTTAAGTAGCCAGAGGCTGGAAGATTATTTAGTTAAAAAGATATTTGATGTAAATACATCCTGCTGTTTTTATCGTCTGAAGTCTCCAAACCTAATCATTGAGATATTTGAACCGCATAAGAAAAAGAATAGAAAAATGAAAACCACCCCCGGTTATCACCACTTTGGACTGGTAGTCAAAAATAGAGAAGTTTTCATAAAATATGCAAGAAGTAAGAAAGCAAAGATTATAAAAGTGAAAAGAAATGGACATTTTGTCTATTTCATAAAAGACACTGATGGAAATATGATTGAACTTAGACGGAGGAATGATTATGATAAAAAAAAATTATGATTTAGAAAGTATTGATATTGCCTGGTGCCCTGGTTGTGGGAATTTTGGTATTCTAAATGTATTAAAAGAATCAATTGCAGAACTTGATATAAAACCTGAAAATTTGGTTTTGGTATCTGGTATTGGACAGGCAGCAAAGCTCCCACATTATATCAAGTGTAATCTCTTTAATGGTCTCCATGGTAGATATCTATCTTCTGCGACTGCAATAAAGGCTATAAATCCTGAATTGACTGTAATTGCAGTGAGTGGTGATGGTTGCACATATGGAGAAGGTGGAAACCATTTTATTCACACCATAAGACGCAATCCTGATATTACCAATATAGTTCACAATAATATGGTTTATGGTTTGACAAAGGGACAGGCATCACCAACAAGTCAATTAGGATTTAAGACGCCAGTTCAGATTGAAGGTGTGTTTGAACCACCTTTTAATCCAATTGCTGTAGCAATTGCTCTGGATGCCTCTTTTGTTGCCAGGGCATTCATTGGTGATGCAGAACAGACAAAAGAAATGATAAAAAGGGCAATACTCCATAAGGGTTATGCATTGGTTGATATATTCCAGCCCTGTGTATCATTCAACCGTGTGAATACTTATGAGTGGTTTAAGAAAAACACTTATTATCTTGAAGAATCCTACCAACCCTTTGAACGGTTTGAGGCTTTCAAAAGAGCTTGTGAGACAGGAAAACTTCCATTAGGGGTTTTTTATATCAATCCAAACAGAAAAACTTTTGAAGAAAATCTTTCAGTATATAGAAAAGATAGGGAGCCGGTTATCAAGAGAAACATAACAAAAAGACTGAATTTTATTAAAGAAGTTTTTGATAATAGAAAGGATATGGGGATGAAAGAATTGAAGAAATAATAGATTTCTTGAAATCAAATAAATAAGGAGGCAAAATGAAGAAGAAAGCAAAGAAAAAAATAATAAAAAAAGTAGCGAAAAAGAAAGCAGGAAAATTGGACATTGATGAACTCCTGCTTTCGGCACTGGGTGCGGAACTGATGGCAATGGAATTTTATTCTAAGGCAGCGCAAAAAGCCCGGAGTGAAACAGGAAGAAATCTTTTCCGCGAGCTTGCTGAATTTGAGCAGAAGCATTATGAACATATAAAAGAAATAATTGAATCAAGACAGAAAGGTAAAACCATTGCCCTTGCACCGATTGCGCCTTTTGACAAAATGATTAAACCAGAAGTGAGTGGCGAATTTGAACCGAATAAGGACGAAATTATTGATGTGTTGAATATTGGAATAAAAGCAGAGAAACAGGCTCAGGAAAGATATAAAAAGATTGCCGAACAGATAGAAGATAAAAAGGTGAAACAGATATTCATTAATCTCTCTGAAGACGAAAGGAGACACCTGAATATACTTGAAAATGAATTGTACCAGCTTGCCAATAAGGGCACCATAATCTGGGAATGAAAAGTTAAGGAGATTGAATTGGTATCATTATTAAAGCCATTCGGAATCGTTTCGTATGTTTTGATTTTGTTTGCAGTGCTCACAGGTTTGCGTGTCATTAAGTTGGATATCCGCTGGCATAGGTTAATCGCCCTTTTCGGAATTATAACTGCTACTATTCATCTTGCAATTGTGATTTATTTGAATTATTTTTGAAGAAGAAAGGAGGTTATAGTGTTAACCCGCCAAAAAATACCAGTAGTGATATTTACTTTAATGATTTTTGTCGCCCTGTCATCTGCCCATCCCCCATCTGATATATCGGCTGAATATGATACTCTTGAACAGAAAATTAAAATCTTTGTAAAACACAATGTCCGGGATGTTAACAAACACTTTGTAGCAAAACTTGAGTTACACTCAAAGAATAATAAAAAAGTAGAACAATCATGCGTAAAACAGATTAATAATGAATATCAGGAATATCTCTACAAGGTTATTGACCTCAAGATAGGTGATACTCTGAATATCAAGGCAGACTGTAATATAAATGGAAATAAGCGCGCAACTTTCGTATTGGAACCAGGTACTTTAAAATCACCCCAGTGATGAATTTGATTAAATAATAAGGAGAAGCTATGGATGTTGTTGAAGCAATTAATAAGAGGCGGGCATACCGTTCCCTTGACCCTGTAGAAATTACTGATGAACTTATCACTGAACTTGCAAAGGCAGCACAACTTTTCTGTTCCTGTTTCAATAAACAGCCCTGGCGCTATGTCTTTGTATACGATAAGGAGATTCTAAAACAATTACATTCAGCACTCGCGCCCGGCAATGAATGGGCACAATCAGCAAGTATGATTATTGTGGTATTCAGTAAACCGGAATTTGATTGTATAATGAAAGATGGTCGCAGATACTATCTCTTTGATACTGGCATGGCAACCGCGGCAATGATTCTACGGGCTACTGAACTGGAGTTGGTAGCCCATCCGATTGCCGGGTATTCTCCGGATAAAGTAAAGGAAATACTTAACATTCCTTCTGATATGGAGATTATTACCCTGGTCATTGTCGGCAGACATTCTGAAAAGATAAATCCTGTCCTTTCAGAAAAGCAGATTGAGGCGGAAAATAATAGACCAGAAAGGCAGGGTTTTGAGAAATTTGTTTGGTATAATAAATACAATTAAAAACAGGAGGTAATATATGGATAACATAAAAGAAAAAAGGATGCCACTCTTGGGAGATGATTTTCCAGAAATGAAAGTCCAGACAACCCATGGGGTTCTGGAATTACCAAAGGTATTTGCAGGTAAGTGGTTCGTTCTTTTCAGCCACCCTGCAGATTTTACACCTGTTTGCACAACTGAATTTGTTGCATTTCAGAAAAGATACGAAAGATTCAAGGCATTGAATTGTGAATTGATAGGTCTCAGCGTTGACCAGGTCTTTTCCCATATTAAATGGGAAGAATGGATAAAGGAAAAATTTGGAGTTGAGATACAATTTCCAATAATTGCGGACACGGGTGCTGTGGCAGAGACACTCGGACTTATCCATCCTGGAAAAGGGACCAATACTGTTCGTGCTGTGTTTGTTGTAGATGACAAAGGAAAGATTAGAATAATTTTCTATTATCCCCAGGAACTCGGTAGAAATATGGATGAAATCTTAAGGGCAGTTGAGGCGATGCAGATATCTGATAAATATGGTGTGGCAATGCCTGCTAACTGGCCTAATAATGAGATTATAAAGGACAATGTAATTGTTCCACCTGCCAAGGATGTGAAATCTGCAAAAGAACGTCTGGAAAAGGCAAAAGCCGGTGAATTTGAGTGTTTTGACTGGTGGCTCTGCCATAAGAAATTGAATCGGTGATTCTCTGGGCATCTTGTAGAGATAAAAAAATTTAATAAAGATGAAATAAAGCGAAAATAAATGAATGATTTTAAATATTACAAAACACTTCTGGAAAATTGTGATTATGGTGTTTATTTTGTTGACAAAGACAAAAGAATAACTTACTGGAATCCAGCGGCAGAGAGAATCACAGGATTCAAAGCAGAGGAAGTCCTGGAAAAAAGTTGTAATAATGGTTTCTTGATGCATATCAATGAACAGGGACAAAATCTCTGTAATAATTGTAAACTATGTCCGATATCTATTTCAATTGAAAATGGGATTGAATATAATAAAGAGTTATATTTACACCATAGAGAAGGCCATCGCATTCTTGTTCATGTCAGGACATTGCCGGTAAAAGATGAAAATCAAAAGGTCATTGGTGCTGTAGAAATCTTTTATGATGATGCAGAAAAGAATGCATTAAGACTACGCATTCAGGAACTTGAGAAACTCGCGCTGATTGATGGTTTAACTAAAATTGCTAATAGAAGGTTGATAGAGATAAACCTGAGTTCAAGGTTGAATGAATTTAAAAGATTTGGCTGGCAGTTTGGTTTAATGTTTATTGATATTGACCATTTTAAAAATGTGAACGACAAGTATGGGCATGAAATTGGCGACCGTGTATTAAAAATGGTTGCCAATACACTCCTGGAAAACTCAAGATCCTTTGACCTTGTCGGCAGGTGGGGTGGTGAAGAATTTATCGCCATTGTCCCGAATGTCAATGAAACACAACTCTATACAATTGCCCACAAGTTTAAAAATCTAATTGCCCTTTCCAATCTAAGGATAAACTCTGATATAATAAGCGTCACTGTCTCTATCGGAGTAACACTATCCAGACAGAAGGATACATTAAAATCAATAATAAAAAGAGCAGACAGATTAATGTATCACAGCAAAAAGAATGGGAGGAATAAAGTAACTGCTGATTTTGAAATATTATAATACCGTATTATTTAACCTGTAGTTGCCCAATTCATTGGGCGATTTATAAAATAATAATACCTGATGAATTGTAAGTGGTAAGTTTTTCCCAAAATGTAGGGCAAGGCTTTAGCCTTGCAAACAACGAGGCATCAATAGTAGGGCAAGGCTTTAGCCTTGCAAACAACGAGGCATCAATAGTAGGGCAAGGCTTTAGCCTTGCAAACAACGAGGCATCAATAGTAGGGCAAGGCT
>JBNAVN010000058.1:0-13725 GCA_049700315.1 bacterium | reverse complement strand
TTGTTTCACGGGTTGTTTCAGCATCACGAAAAATCATTACTTTTTGAGACCCTGAAATAAATTCAGGGTGACATGATTCAGGGTGAGATGATTTAGGGTGACACTTCGTGTCATCTTGTCGCCGTTTATTTTCTATGATGAAAAATTCCGATACTTTTAAAATATATAAATGCTCGGCAAAAATCTTTTGAAATCAGGAGGTATAAGCGGAAAGTCATTAGGCGTTTTCAGCAGGAAGGTTAAGATGGTTTAAGGGTTTTGCGTAAACATAATTTGATAAAACCGCGGTTAAAGAAGTGGCAGAAAAAAACGGAGTTTTCGCTTATCAATTCTATGCGGTTTGTTTGGCTATTATTATGCCATTTAGAGTTCTTTGGTGTGAAGACAAGTGAGGTTATTATCCAGACTGACAATGGTCCGGAGTTTATTGGGATGGTGTATGCCAAGAGGGATAGTGGTTTTAGTGCGTTGGTGGAGCGGATATTTAAGGGTGTGCATCGGACGATTCCTGTGCGGACACCTCGTTTTATTGGTGCGGTGGAGAATTTTCACGATCGGATTGAGGATGAGTTTTATGATATTGAGCGATTTTCTGGTCGTGCTTAAATTCGGGTAAGGCGTATACTTTTTCGTTATGGTTCAATTTAGAGCGTCCGAATATGCCAAATCAGGTGGATACCAATGTGTCCGACGACCTCATTGGTTTAATCCACATATTTCGTTAATATCTTATTTTGATGGAATATGGAATTATCTTTTATCTTTAAATTTCTGTTTTTCTTCATACATCATTCTGTCAGCAATTTTTACCATATCATCAAGGGTTTTTGAATCAATCGGGTCAAAATATGCATAGCCGATACTCAAAGATAATTCAGGATGTTTATTTGACTCATTAAATTTTTTAATATTGGCTTTTAAACGATTTATCATCACATTAATACTTTCAGGTTGAGCCTCATTTGCTATTACTATAAATTCATCACCACCAACCCGGGCAATTATATCTGATTTCCTAAAACTACTCTTTAATATATTCGCAGTTTCTTTTAACATCAAATCACCGGTGCTATGGCCATATTTATCATTCAATAACTTCATATTATTAAGGTCGCAGTAAAATAAATAGAATCCCTTTTTTGTCTTTTTTGCCACTTCAATCTGGTACTGGGCAAATGTGCTAAATCCCCGGCGATTGAACAAACCAGTGAGTTCATCAGTGATTGATTGGGTGGTCAATTTTTCTTCAAGTTTTTTACGATAGGTTATATCAATTATATAATTCCTTGTGCCCACCATCTTATTGTCTTTTTTCAAAATGATTGTATTTACCTCAAGGATAATTATCTTTCCATCTTTTGAAATTCCCTTTATCTCATATCTACTCGGTACCTCTTCCCCTTTTATCCTATGTCTGTGATATTCCCTGATGACTTTCAAATCATCAGGGTGGATATAATCTTCTATCTTCAATCTCTTAAATTCATCAATTGTATAACCAAAGATTTTTGCGAGTTTATCATTGTAATAAATAACATTCCCATTTATATCGTCAACGAGTATTCCCACCTCGGCATTTTCAACAAGGTCGCGATATTTTTGTTCGCTTTCAATAATTGCCTTGTTTTGTTTTTCTATTATGTTGAGCATATTGTTTATGTCATTTGCAAGGGTAAATATCTCATCCCCTGTTCTTGGCAATACAATATCTTTTTCAATATTATTCAGGTCTATTTCTTTTAGTTGTCTTGAGATTTCAAATAGCGGTTTTATTATAATATGATTCAATCCGATCATTGATAAATGAAATATAAAAAACCAAAAGAGGAGTATGGCACATAAGATATAGAAACTTGCCCTGTTTCCCTGTCTGACAATTTTATTCTCTTCCGAAACATTGATGCTCAGTGTTTTCTGGTTTAAAACATCATAGAATTTATGATTGGCACAGATTGAATCACCTTTGATATCCATTGTGAGAATGTGTTCTTCTTTATTATCCAATTTACAGAGCAGGGGTTCATTTGTATAATCAATATCAATCGTAAGGCCGGTTAATTCCATTATAGGTTTTAAATTAAGCCTTCTTACCATCACAATATAGCCCTTAACAGGTCCTTTATGCTGGCTTGTAAGGATTGATTCAGCGGAAATGATAAGAGGTTCATTATTAAAAATGGTGATTTCTCCTTTTATCAAATGTTCTCTTAACCCTTCATTAAATAGAACATTTGATACCTTCTGGCATATTGCACTGTCAGGAGATATTATCGTATCCTTTTCCGGGTTATATTCACCTGCATAGACAATATCTTTATTAAGATCAAAATAAATGAGCATCTTAAGGTCAAGGGTTATGAATGAAGATGGTATGAGATTGTTTCTTTTGTATTCTTCATTTTTATCCTGAATAAACCGGTATGTTTCGTCCCAGGCACCCCAGTCTGCACTGATCTGGACAAGTCTTTTAATCTCGCTATCTATCAATTTATGAACCATTTCAATCTTCTGTTCTATCTCATTTTGAGCAAGGTTTTTGAACTGGTTTCTAAGAACCATCTGGGTAAATGCCACTGCCCCACACAATAAGATGACTGTGCTGAGGGAGATATAAACGAGTGCCTTTCTCTTTATTGAAAGATTTGAAAAAGATAACTTATCCATCACTTTATTTATATGCAAGAGCTGTGCCTGAAAATTGCTTGAAATTTCAACAAGTTTCTATCAATCTCTGCATTTACCTTAAACAAATGCTCATAACTAAAACACTAATATGCATCATTCGTTGTCAGATTCATACCTAAATTCAGGGGTGAGCTAACAGGGATCCCTTCTGGAGTGAATGCATCCAGAATCGTTTTTTGCTCATTGGAACATCTTTTATAGAACCTATAAAGGACGTTCAGATAACTTTCTCTCTTTTTTCTATTTTTTCCATTATCTTGTTTTTTTCGACCTTTTTTAGGGTTCATTTTACCTCCTTTCTTTTCACCCTTTCTAAAAAAGGCAACAAAAAAGCCCACCTTTATGGTGGGCCCTTTGAAACCTGAATCAATCGTTCAAGGCATCACAGGACCCAGCCTCCTTAAAAGAATGACTATCACCAATATGGAAATCAGGGAAACAATGTTGAAGTTAGATCTATTATTCATACCAGGCAATTATATTCAAAAATTAAGTTTTGTCAAGGCATAATTGACTTTTATCAAATAATCAATAAACTTCACTATGTTTGACCTTTTTAACAAAAGGGGTATTCTATTTTTGGCATTGTCCAATGGAACATCTCAGCTAGGAGATAGATTAACCCATATGGTAATCATAACACTCATCGGTGCAAAATATCCAGGTAAGGTATCTGCATTCAGCGAATTTGCCATAACCTTTTCTTTGCCCGTGATAATACTTGCACCATTTGTCGGTGTCATTGTTGACCACTGGAATCGGCAGACCATAATGTTCCGCTGTCATTTGATTCAATCAATTCTGATATTTTTGACACCAAGTTTTGTGATTTTGTTTGATAGTCTGATTCCGATATGGATACTTGTTTTTATGTTCTTTGCACTTGATGTTTTTAATAATACTGCAAAGAATGCAGTCGTTCCTGACTTGGTTGAATATGATGAACTTGTTTCAGCAAACTCTTTTATGATCACTATTGCCCGTATTGCTACATTTTTGGGAATGGTTGGTGGTGGTTATCTAATAAAATGGGTAGGCTGGAGATTGGGATTTTATCTTGATGCAAGTACACACCTTATTGCTGGTTGTCTTGCCCTGGGAATGGGTGCAAAAATATTGTTTGAACCATCAGCAAAGACTGAAATATCCTTGAGGCAAAAGTTAAAAGAGTCTTTAAAGTTATTTTTAATGGATTTGAGGGAATTGATAAATTTATTGATCCGCGACCGCATTGTCATGTTTGTGATGATTTCAGTCTTTGTCCTGCCCTTTTCTGCAGCGATTGCTTATACCGTGCTTATCTATTTAATCCAGCAGACATTCAATATGGGAACTGCTGGTGTTGGCTGGCTCGGTGGTATCATCGGTGCAGGCATGTTTGTTGGTGGAATTCTTATGGGATTTTTTGGCAGAAGATTCAATCGTCCATTGATAATCATCTGTAGTATGACAGTTCTGGCTTTATTTTTTATCGTTGGTCCCTTTTTCATTACCGCTTTATTTTTGTATTTTATCGCATTTGTCTCCGGTATGGTTTTCTCTTTTGTAGGCATTGCCCAGGATACAGTGTTACAGGAAGATGTTCTGAAATCAATCAGGGGCAGAATTTTCGCAACCAAAGAATTTGTCATAAATCTGACCTTTCTCGGTTGTGCAATCGTCATTGGTTTGATTTCAAATGTGTTCGGACCATTTGTCATTCTCAGAATTACAGGATTGTTTGTTGCTTCACTGACAATCCTTGCAATTATAATCCTTATCTCTATTCCTCAAGATACAAGAAAGAGGTTATAGCGTCTGGTTTATGTCAGAATCCAGCAGTGAAATGCTTTGAAAGATGGCATCTCCACCAGGGATATAAAATTTTGAGAGTGTTCTGGATGGTTGACACAGGGCAATAAATCATTATAATTTAATTTGTGGAATACTATAATAGAAAAGGAGTGTCGTATGCCTGGCAAGGTCTTATTTGAGTATGATGAAATCCTGAATATTGTTTTTACTGAGGACCATTGGGAAATACAAACAAAGCAGGATGTGGATGAATTTTTTGCTGAATATCAAAATTATTTTCAGAAATTGGGTAAAAAGGTATATATGATTTCAAACATTGATGATCTTTTAGTCCACGCTGAAGTTGCAGATTATTACGGTGAGGTTGCGAAGAATACAGTTGCTATCTTTCTTCTTGGTTTTGCTCGTTATGGCACAAAAGACTGGGCAAGGATGACCGTACGCACAACTTCTTTGAAGGCAAGATTTTCACCAAATATTTACAGCTCACGAGAAGAAGCAATCAAGGCGATTGAAAAACAAAAGCAATCAAAATCTGAATGAATCCTTACATTAAATTAAACAAGGAGCTTTATGGAATATATAAGTTATAAATCGCCAGATATTGGCAAAAAAGGAAAAAGATTAATTGATCGCGATAAGAAAGTAATGTTCGGCGCTCATACAAGAACAAGAGAGATACCACTTGTTGTCAATAAGGCAAAGGGTGCCTGGGTTGTTGATATCAATGGCAAAAAATATCTTGATTTTGGCGCTGGCTTTGCAGTGGTTGGGACCGGGCACTGTCATCCAGAAGTGATAAAGGCGGTAAATAAGCAGATCAGAAAACTTATCCATATTTCAGGCAGTGATTTTTATTATGAACCACAAGTTGCACTTGCTGAGAAGTTGGTAAAGATAACACCCGGTGATTTTGATAAACGCGTATATTTTGGTAGTTCTGGTGCTGAAGCAATTGAGGCATCTTTAAAGGTTGCACGCTATTATACGAGAAGACCAAGGATGATTTCTTTCTTAGGGGGATTCCACGGCAGAACATTTGCAGGAATGACAATGTCTGGAAGCAAAAAGGTTCAGCGTGCACATTTTTCATCATTGATTCCAGAGGTGTATCACATCCCTTATCCATATTGTTATCATTGCATTTTCAATCAGACCTATCCTGAATGTATAAAAAAAGAGTTTGATGGGGTCCCCCTGCTTTATTGCCTTTCTTATCTTACTGATGTCATATTTGAAAGATTGATAGACCCTGAAGATGTAGCATTGATAATGGTAGAACCGATTCAGGGTGAGGGTGGATATATCGTTCCACCACAGGAATTCCTTCCTGCTCTTCGGGCAATTGCTGACAAATATGGAATTATTTTAATATTTGATGAAATCCAGAGTGGTCTGGGCAGAACTGGTAAATGGTTTGCCTGTGACCATGTAAATGTGGTGCCCGATATAATATTAATTGCCAAGGCGATAGCATCTGGTTTACCGATGAGTGCTACAGTCGGAAAGGCAGAGATGATGGATTCAGAGATTGATTCCCGTGCCTGGGTTCCGGGCTCTCATGGTTCTACATTTGGTGGAAATCCTGTGATTGCCTCAGCAGGGATTGCCTCTTTAGAGTTGATTGAAAATGGCTTGATTGAAAATGCACGGATAGTTGGTGAATATTTAAAAAATGGTTTGATTGAAATAATGACCGGGCATAAAATCATTGGCGAGGTCCGTGGGCTCGGTTTGATGATTGGTCTGGAGATTGTTAAACACAAAGAGACAAAAGAACATTTCCCCAGGATTGTTACAAAAAATGGTAAAAACATAAAAGAAGTTATTACTGGGGAATGTTTCAAAAGGGGATTGATACTTTATGGAGCAGGTTTCAATTCAATCAGGATATCACCACCATTGGTTATCACAAAGTCTGAGGCAGATATTGCCTTGAAAATAATTAAAGAAGTTATAAATTTTGTAGAATCACAATTATGATAAACCCATCAATATTCAGGGAATATGATATAAGGGGTATTGCAGATACCGATTTGAATGATGAAAATGCTGAATTGCTCGGTTTTGGACTTGGCACATACTACCGTTTAAACAATCAGGATACAATTATCATTGGTGGAGATGTGCGCCTTTCCACACCACGCATAATGAAAACCTTTATAAAAAGTCTCCAAACAAGCGGATGTAATGTTATTGACATTGGAATCGTTCCTACACCAATCCTTTATTTTTCTTTATTTCATTACAACATTCCCAATGGTATAATGGTGACTGCAAGCCATAACCCAAAGGAATTCAATGGATGTAAGGTCTGTGCAAATAAGACTGCAATCTATGGGCAAGAGATTCAGGAGATTAGAAAGATAGTTGAAGAAAAAAAGTTCTCAAAAGGGCAGGGGGATTATAAAAAAAAGGATATTATTCTTGATTATATAGATTATCTATTAACCAGGGTGAATATAAAAAAAGGATTGAATGTCATTATTGATACAGGCAATGGCACCTGTGGACCGATAATGGAAAAGATACTACAAAAGATTGATGCAAAATTTGAGATCTTATTTAAGGAACCAGATGGCAATTTCCCGAACCACCTTCCTGACCCAACTGTTGAAAAATATATAAAGACTTTGATTGAAAAACTAAAATCTAGGAAATTTGATGTGGGGATTGGGCTTGATGGAGATGGTGATAGAATCGGCGTCATTGATGAGAATGGAAATATAATATGGGGTGATGTCCTTCTGGCAATATTTGCTGAAAAGATAATAAAAAATCAGCCTGGTGCAAAGATAATATTTGAGGTAAAGTGTTCTAAGGGATTGATTGAAAGGATTGAAGAACTTGGTGGAAAGCCGATAATGTATCGGACAGGTCATTCTTTGATAAAGGCAAAGATGAAACAGGAAAATGCACCACTTGCCGGTGAGATGTCCGGTCATATATTCTTTGCTGACCGGTATTTTGGTTATGATGATGCGATATATGCATCTTTGCGACTCCTTGAAATCCTGAGCAATGGAGAAAGATTATCACACCTTGCTAAAAGAGTGCCAGGATATTTTTCTACACCCGAGATTCGCATTGACACCTCTGACGAAAAAAAGTTTTTGATTGTAGAAAGATTAAAATCTGAATTTAAAGATAAATATAAAATTATTGATATTGATGGTGTCCGTGTTGATTTTGGAGATGGTTGGGGATTGGTAAGGGCATCAAATACCCAGCCTGTATTGGTTTTACGTTTTGAGGCAAAGACAGAAAATAGACTTGATGAGATAAAAAATCTTTTCTTAAATAATCTTGAAAAAATAGGTATAAAATAACACAGGAGGTTATATGGGTCTGATCTTTTTTGTTCTTTTCTCTTTTGAAGAGCCTTCAGAAATTCTTCCCATTTGGATGACTGCTGAAGAAAGTCTGAGGGTTGATGAGATTGGTAAGGGACATATCATCACTGCTCCACCAGGTGGATTTGTTGTCACACCTGCTGAATACGAACCATTGCGTGCCGTATTTCTCACCTGGACAAGCTATACATCAATCTTGCGTGAGATTGTACGTTATGTGGTTCCAACCTGTAAGGCATACATCATCTGCTCTGATAGCAATAGTGTAAAAAGTTATTTGACAAGTGGGGGAGTGCCTTTAGACAGTGTGAGATTTCATATATTTCCGTACAATTCAGTCTGGATTCGCGATTATGGTCCCTGGTTCATAAGAAAACAGGATAATACCGAAGGGATTGTTGATTTCCAGTATAATCGTCCAAGACCAAATGATGATACAATACCCTGGCGCATTGGACAGGCCTGGGGGATACCGGTCTATGGTTCACCACTTGAACATCCAGGTGGAAACTTTATGGTGGATGGTCATGGCACCGGATTTTTCAGCAGTTTGATCTATGAAGAAAACCCCGGTTATACACCTGCCCAGATAAACCAATTGATGCTTGAATATAGTGGTCTTGAACAGACCATTCCGGTAAAAAGGATGCTTACTGAATACACCGGACACATTGACCTCTGGACAAAGATATTAAATGATACACTTGTAATGGTTGGTGAATATGCCTCAGGACATCCCAATGATACAGTCCTTGATAATCGTGCTGATTCAATAAGTAGATGCAAAAATAGAGAAGGGTTTCCATATCGTGTTGTCAGGATTGTAATGCCCTGGTCAACATCAGATGCACCACCCACATATCTCAATTCACTATTTGTAAATAATAGAATCCTTGTGCCAACCTGGGGATTGTCAACTGACCAGGAGGCATTGAATACCTATCAGCAATACCTTCCGGGTTATACAGTCGTGGGAATAAACTGCTCATCAATGGCTAATTCGGGTGGTGCGATCCATTGTATCACAATGCAGATTCCAAAATCTCAATTTATCCATATTGCTCACAATCGTTTACCAGATACAAATAATACTACCACACCTTACCGGGTACGGGCACGGATAATTACCTCCAGCAGTCTTGTTTCTGAATCAACCTTAGTTTTCTACAAGATAAATAGTGCATCCAATTTTAATACAACCCCATTGAGTGCAGTGGTTGATACCCCGGGCATATATGCTGGATATATCCCACCTCAATCTTCTGGTGATACAGTGTATTATTACCTGCTTGCAAAAAATACACATAATATCAGAAGGACATCTCCTTCCTATGTGCCCCCGCAATTATACTCATTCAGAATTCTTCCTGTGGCAGTGCTTGAGCAGGTTGCCCAGAGCATAAATGGCTTTGCAATTTATCCCAATCCAACAAAAGGAGTTATCAATTTCTCATTAAATCTGCCATATCCTGGAAATGTGAGAATAGAGATATATAATGCAATCGGTCAGAGATTGAATCACTTTGAAGGGAGATATGATAAAGGAAAACATATAATTACATACGACATAACAATGGAAAATAAAAATCTTCCCGGTGGTGCATATTTTTATCGTGTAAAGATTGATGACGACATAATCAATGGCAAATTCCTGCTGGTAAAATAAAAGAGATAAACACAGATAAGAGTGAAAATCATAAAAAAAATAGCGGAACTCAAAAGATCCGTAAAAAAGATAAAGAGTAAAAATAAAATAATCGGATTTGTTCCAACAATGGGCTATCTCCATGAAGGACATTTATCTTTGATAAGAATTGCAAAGAAACACAGCGACTATGTTGTATGTTCAATCTTTATCAATCCAACACAGTTCGGACCAAATGAAGACTTCAATAATTATCCAAGGGATTTAAAAAGGGATGAAGGCTTGTTGAAAAAAGAAAAGGCTGATCTACTGTTTTGTCCTTCAGTAAAAGAAATTTATCCTGATGGGTATAAGACTTATGTTGAAGTAGAAGAATTGAGTTCTACATTGTGTGGAAAATCAAGGCCCGGACATTTCCGCGGGGTTGGCACAGTTGTCTTGAAATTGCTCAATATCATCCAGCCTGATATTGCGGTTTTTGGTGAAAAGGATTATCAACAGGCAATCATTATCAAAAAAATGGTAAAGGATTTGAACCTTGATGTGGGTATAATCATTGCACCGATAATCCGCGAACCAGATGGACTCGCAATGAGTTCAAGGAATACATATTTAAGTCCTGAAGAACGAACCAACGCAGCAATTCTTTATAAGGCATTGACCTGGGCAAGGGATTCATTTTACAAAGAAAACATCAAAAGCCCTGAATATATCATTACACAGATGAGGCAGATGATTGAAGCAAAAGCGGGTAAGATTGATTATATAGCAGTCGTGGATAAGGATAATTTGGCGCCGGTAAGATATATTAAAAAAGGAGACCGGATATTACTCGCGGTCTTTATCGGTAAAACGAGATTGATAGATAATATTGGAATCTAAAACATTGTTGGCAGTGGGGTGGTTCGTAAGCCGGGTTCTGTTTTTGTCCCGAAGATGAGAACTTCGGAACATAGATAGCCATTTATCTGGGTCTGGTGTCACCACCAGACTCAAGCGACCTACCTGTCCTGCGTCCTTATGGACAGAGCGGGCAACTCCAGACAGGACTGTTTGGTCTTGCTTTGGATGGGGTTTGCCATGCCTTCAGTGTCACCACTAAAGCGGTGGGCTCTTACCCCACCTTTTCACCCTTGCCGCGCCACGCAGAGTGGCGGGCGGTATATTTTCTGTGGCACTTTCCGTTCCTGATTTGTTCCCAAATCAGGACCTTCCTGTTAGGAAGCATCCTGCCCTGTGAAGCCCGGACTTTCCTCCCTGCCCTATTTTAGCAAAATAATGCTATTTGGTGCAGGGCGGCTATCCGACCACCCCACCTATTAATTATAAAGCTACCGTCTTATTTGTCAATGGTGACTATCAATCCTCCAGATGGTACTCATCTTTAAATGGTGGTTTACTACGACATCCATCTTTCGTGATAATCCAGAAGATTAGATCAGAAATACTTGAAGTGTGTACTCATCTATTGACCTTTAATTATCAATCGCTATCACAATATGTTTTTTAATTCCTATTGTTCCTGGCAATATCAATTATTTCTCCGTTTTCTTTTTGTATAGAAAGAATAATCATCCATCCCTTTATCTGTTCTATGGGCGAATATACTCAATACCTCAGCTAAATTATGTCGTGGTTGTAATAATCTTATTGACAATTATCTCTATTTCATCCGGATATAAACCCCCACCTCTTGCAATCATAATTATACAAAGCCCTTTCTGGCAATCGCAAATTCAGTTCATCATTTATGATTGAATTGATTGCATAATCAACTATTAGAGTCCAGACTGACCAGATTCTATGGCATTCTCCCACCTAGATCTACCTGTCAAACTGAATTTTCTCAAAGAAGATTTGAGCCCACCTCCATACTGTCACAAAATCAACCCCCGTCCCGTTCAAACATTCTAACATATTAGAAAAAAATCAAATGTACTAATCAGAGAATCAAAGCTGGTGAAGTTCGTTTTTGACTCGCTTAAGAATTTAACTTCTCCCGTCACCATTCTCCATTAAAGGCAATCATTAGACCATTAGACAATTGTCTAATGGTGAAATTATCATAGAAAAAAGGACTTTTATAGAAGGAACTAAAACGTTTTTCGCTTTCCTGTTCATTTGATAATTAAATAATTATTTAATTATCAAAATGTAGCATTGTGTATGACAATTTATCAATTCGGCAATTGCCGAATTAACGAATGGAGAAATTAGTTTAATTCTGAATCAATTTCAGAATCACAATTATGATCATCCAGAGGGATTGACCTCAAAAATACGCTTGTTTCATCTTTTCTCCCAAACAATCATCTGATTAGGCGAAGAAAAGGATTTGTGATTGAAGGTCATTTTAATCACTGATGAGTTCCTTTTTTTGAAACAGCATAGCACCCATATTTGTTTTCACATTTTTAATCTTAATATCTTGATAGTTAAGTTTGAAAGATTTGATAAGTTTGTTTTCATTCAGTGGCGGATGATTCTCAAATAGAAGATTCAAATAATTCCTAATCTGGATGCTATCCGAATAAACTATGAAAAAAGGCATTATTATATTAAAAAACATTTCTGTTTTTCTCTGAGTTCCAATGCCTTCAAAGTCCATTATTTTCTTTACGGCTTTTTGTGGTTCATTGGTATTCGGTTCTGATCTGATGCGCTCTAAAAAGTAGTTCACAAGTCCATCTTTGGTAGTTCTTGATAAAAGCGCTGATATGCCTTTAATCCTTTTTTCAGGAAAATTTGCAGGTCTTATTCTTTTGTAGTTCCAGACAGATTTATCCATTCTCAAAGAAAAATCAAAGTCATCAGGTAGGTCCTCTTTGTCATCAGTAAAGCCTGCTCTGTATAAAAGGGATTTTTCTATAACTTCTTTTTCTTTTAGTTTTCTTATCTCGGCATAGGGGGTGATAAGTGCGAGTTCTAAAAAAATTACTTTGTTATTTGGATAACCAAGAGAAAGCATAATTTCCCTGTATAGGGCCTCATCAGGCAATGCAATTTTAAGAAGATTTTGCATTCGCTGTTTTTTCAGCTCAAGCCATTTGGTGCCGAGCTGATTTAGATTATACTCAACGCTTTTATTCATTTTTGATTTGAAACTATTTTATAAATCATTAAATGATGCCTTCCTCATCCTGCTCAAAAAATTCTTTTAAAATTTCCAACTTTAAATCGTTTTCAAAAAATGTCTTAGCGTCTTTATTATTTATAATTTGAATCCTATCATTATTTATTATTGAACGAATTTTTTCAGGGTATTCTCTATATGCTAAAGCAAATATCTTAGTGGTGTTATTAATTAATAAAGATTGTTTGAGAATAGAGTTAATATGTTCATCAGAAAAACTGTAACCTAAACATACGATTAGTTTAGCTTTTAAACAGTAATGTCGAAATTCTGAAATCATAAATAGGTATGGGTCAATATATTGCATTTTATATTGTGTGCCAAATATTAAATCTGGCTCTTCTGGGACTAAATCTACTTCTATAACGATCTGTGTCTGTTCATCTCTTAGCCAATCAATTGACCCATGCAGTTTATAAAGATATATATCAGGTTCTTCATAGGACTCTATAAATCTCTTATAATTCCATTTTCTATTCTCATCAAATCCTCTTTCAATTTTTAAATCACTTTTTAAATTATTTTCAACTAGCAAATCATAATTCAAAGTAAAAATTCTTATAGGAAAGTTAAACTCATCTTTAAAATTTTTTAACTTTTTTAAATATGATGAACTTCGTAAGTTTCTAGGTTGCATCCATGATTTTAATTTACCAATAATCTTTTTTCTAAAATCTTTTATTAAATGAAAATTATTACCAATTACTTCATTAAATTTGACACTCCAAGAACCTATAAACGGATATAGAGGATGCATTTCTTTTTTTTCTAACTCATTAAGTGTATTTACAAGTACTTCAATATTGAAAATCGGTTCTTTACCTTGAATACCATAGGAAAAATATATTCCACTTTTTATCAAAAAGTATATGTCCTTAAATTTAGACCAGTTATTATCTTCGTTAATCAATTCCTCTAATTTATTTATCATCTGAGAAGATGTTGGAATTCTAGCATCTGCACTAACTCCTGCCCCAAATAGAAAAATTATTTCATCTTTTCTAATCATATTTCTGACTCCTTATAGAAACCACATCTTATCTTTTTTTACAATTGGAGGCGGAAGTTCGTATTTCTTAAAATATTTATAGAAATTTGAAATCAGTTTTGGATAA
>JBNAVN010000057.1:0-13736 GCA_049700315.1 bacterium | reverse complement strand
ATATTATTTTGATTAAATAACCCCTCTTCGGTAAGATTATTTTTGATTCAAATCGAATACTTGACTTTGGTATTAAACTGATTATAATTAATCAAAATTATGCATAGCAATAAGACAGTTAGTGAATATTTACAGGTGATATTGAAATGGCGAAATTTTTTGATCCAAAATGTTACCCTTGTTACTATTTTCGCAATAATTCTGAGTTTGGTAGTTACCCATAAATATACTGCAGTTGCAAGTATTTTACCACCAAGTTCAGAAACAGAATCAATGTTTGGACTTCTTGGTGGTGGCATTGTTACGCAGCTTTCTAATATTTCAAGAATAACTGGAAGACTGCCCGGAATGACCACACCGTCGGATCTTTATGCCGCAATTCTCAAAAGCGGCACAGTAAAGGGTAAAATCATTGAACGATTTAATCTGAAGGAAGAATTTAAAGTCAAAACCAACTATGATGCCTCAAAGGCGCTTGATGAGATAACGCGTATCAGTATTACACCCGAAGGGATAATTTCAATTGCGGTTACATACAAAAATAAGTACCTTGCCACAGATATTGCAAACGCTTTTGTTGAAGAGCTTGATAAATTTAATACTGAAACTGCTATGACCACTGGTAAAAAGTATCGGATTTTTATTGAACAGCGTCTGAAGGCAACCACTGATTCACTGAGTAAAGCCGAAGAGGCCTTAAGGAAATTTCAGGAACAACATCGGACTGTTGCTCTTGATATTGAAATTGAAAATGCCATTGAAACTATTGCCAAGTTGAAGGGCGAGATTATTTTGCGTGAGATTCAAAAGGGTGCAATTTCTTCAGCAGGGGGGTTAAGTAATCCCTATGTTACTAATATAGATCAGGAATTGAGGGAACTAAAAAAACAACTATCAAAAATTGAATTCGGCACTACTGATACTGCAAGAAAAGAATTTGGCGTAGGTTTTTCAGTCCCCTTTGCCCGATTACCGGAAATTTCCTTAGAATATGCCCGTTTACTAAGAGATGTTAAAATCCAAGAAGCGATTTATGAATTATTAACTCAACAATATGAACAAGCAAAGATAATGGAGGCAAAGGATACGCCAACAGTGCAATTCCTTGATAGGGCATCACCCCCAGAAAAAAGGTCTTTCCCCAGACGAACCCTTATCGTTTTATTTGCTCTTTTGCTAAGTGTATTTGGTAGTATCCCAATGATTTTCTTGTACGAATATTTGATTGATATTAAACAAAATCCCACTCAACATAAAAGAGCCTTTGCAATTTTATCAACTTTAGTAAACGACCTATCAAGGTTGAGAATTTTGTTAAATAAATTTCACCGATAATCTTAGCAGAGTAAAAAGCGGATGGTTGAAAATCAAAAGAATTCTCTAGAGTTGTCCAATACATTTATCAAGTGGACAAACTTCTTTATCTTAATTGTATTTTTTCTTTTAATATCAATTACAACATTTGAAGGACCTAAAATTGTTATTTTTATTACATTGGTGTTATTGTTTCTAATCCTCACAACCTTACAACTTGAAAAAATTTTTTTTATATTCCTATTTTATATCATAACCTTTGAAGAGCCGGGATTATCAGTTTATTTCCCAAGGGTACCTATAGTATATTTAACTTCAATAGCAAGTGCTGTCTTCTTTTTCCTCTGCATCTATTGGTTAATTAGCGTAATCTACAATATGCAAAAGGATTTTTATTTTGGAACTATGGAGAAGGCTATCTCAGTGTTTTTGATACTAACGGTCTTTTCTTGTATCAATGGAGTAATACGTGAATATAAATTTGGGAACATATTGGAGGACTTTACACCTTTATGCTATTTTTTTTCATACTTCATCTTCCTCGGTTCAAAATTAAAAAATAAATATAACAAAATCTATGATTTTTTACTCTTCTGTTCTTTTCTTATCAGTCTTCAATTTTTGTATGCCCTTTCGCAATTTCGAGGTTCGTTGTTTCTAACGAGAATCGTCTCACAACACATTCATATGGCGCAATTTGCAGTTCCTTATATAGGCGCAATAATTCTTTACTCAAGGAATAAACGGAAAAAAATCTTAGCTCTCTTGGTTTCTCCCTTCATAATCGCAGCGGTAATTATCTCCCAACAGAGAGCGTTATGGTTTACAATTTTTTTAACCATCCTGGTCTTCAGTTTTATGTTATTTAGAAAATACAAAACTGCGATAATCAAGCAGATACGTTTTCTTATCCTGGGAGCATTATTCTTGGTAGTTATTGGTTTTGGCACAGTTAATTTAATAACCAGCATGGGTAAGGGAAGTGTAATTTTGACACTTTTGACAAGATCATCAGTCTTTCTCAACCTTCGGAATTTAGTTTATGATGAGTCCGCCAGAGTTAGAATCAATGAGTTAAAGGATACTGTTGATGAAATAAAAGAAGAAATCATTTTGGGGAAGGGTCTGGGAGATGTGCGCATAACACGCTGGCGCCATACACGGCAATTAACAGTTGATAATTCATACGTTTTCTTATTCTGGAAAATGGGTATTATCGGATTATGTTCATTTTTGTTGATATATTATATTCTTTTTAAACGGTTAATAGCATTGCTTAAAATACCCCTTAATTACGATGAGAAGGTTATTGTGGTTTCTACCTTGTGGAATTTTGTAGGAATGCTCATTATTGGGCTCTCTAATGCCAGTGTTGCCCACTATCGTTTTATCTCTGTTTGGGCAATAATGATGGCACTCATTGAGTTAATCTATCGTAAGTATGCGCAATTACATTGAGAATGTGGCATACAATTTTGCTACACAAACAATTTGCCTGATTGCCGGGCTAATCAGTAATATTGTAATTGCCCGTCTACTTGGACCGGAAGGCAAAGGAATCATCACTTTACTCTCTAATTATGTATCAATTGCGGTAATCATATTTATGCTGGGCATGAGTGAAAGTAACGTCTTTTATCTCAGCAAGGGGAGCTTTTCCCAGAGTGATATTTTATCAACCGACCTATTCCATTTGACTTTTATGACCATTGTTTTTTTGACTTTCTCTTTGCTTTTAAAAAATATATTTCTAACAGGCTTTTTAAAAGGAATTAATGATTATTTCTTTTTTATGAGTTTACTTTATTTCCCAATGCAATTTCTTTACCTCCATCTTATAACCATTCTTCAGGGGCATAAATGTCTAAAAGATTATAGTTTATCATTTTTACTACGTTCTCTGACATTGCTCATCTTGCAATTACTTTTTATTCCACATTGGAATATTTCTGGTGGTTTGGTCGCACTAATTTTATCAACATTAACTGTCAATTTAATAAATTTGAGCAAATTACCAAGAAAAAACAACAAACTTTGTATTATCAATATTGATTTTTTAAGAAAATCAGTCTTCTTTGGAATAAAATCTCAAATTGGCTTATTGTTAAATTTTTTAGATAGGCGCCTTGATTTTTTTATTATTAATTCCTTTCTGAATCCCATTCAGGTTGGATACTACTCTGTTGCTGTAATTATTGCGGAAATACCTTGGTATTTTTCTAATGCTGTCGGAGTTGTTCTTTTCCCTGAAATTACAACCAAGGAAAAGAATCAATCTTACCAATTGATTGCTTTTATTTGTCGCAATACAATAATCATCACTGTAGGCTTGATAATAATTGTTATTTTGTGTGCAAATCTTTTTATCCGTTTGATATTTGGTCTAAAATTCGTAGAATCAATAGTTCCACTGCAGTTGTTATTACCCGGTGTTATTGGTTTGGCAATAAACAGGATAATTTGTGCGGGTTTCTCAGGTACGGGGCGACCCGAGCTTGGTACATTAACTGTGGTTTTTTCATCAGTTGCAACCATTGTTTTTGATTTTCTCCTAATTCCGAGATTGGGAATCAAAGGTGCCTCACTAGCATCAACAATATCTTATTTCATTTCGGCAGTTACTGGCATTATACTTTTTCGAAGAATTTCAAATCTTTGTTTTTCCGATATTCTTTTATTCAAGATAAGTGATTTAAAAAAGTATTCGCAGATTATTGAGAAAATTAAAGGAATTGGCAAAAATGAATAATAAAATTTTGCTTCTTGCTTCAAAATATTTCCCGGGTTCAATGAGTGTTTTAGAGAATTTAAAAGGAGTATTGAAAGGGGTAATAGACTGTGAAATAAAGCCAATAGAATTGTTCTTGCACAGACCTTTGTTTTCTAACATCAGAGTCATCAATAAAATAGAGACGAGAATGCTCCGCAGCCTGCCACCTATTAGAATAAAGGAATTACTAATCTACGGTAATAATATTATTTTTGCCGGCTGGGATTATCGCTATGACATTATTCTTTCCGCATTGAATAAGAAAGGAATAACGCCTCTTTTAGTCTTATGTAGTACTTTAGGCCAATCAGAACTGCTTTCTAATGAACTGAAAGATTTTATAAAAATCTATGACCACATGAAAAATGGACGATTAAAATATATACTTTTAAATAAAAGGCTTTATAATTCATTCGGCAAAATATTCCCCAATGCAATTTATTTCCCCCACACAATTGACCTTCATAAATACGAGAATATCATACCAAAACAATTGGACAATATCAACATTGATTTGTTTTGTGCTTTACGCCCCGGGAAAAATGTGTTAAACCAGATATTAGCATACAAAATGAGCAACGTTAATGGTTTTTTACATATTAATTTTAACAATCCAGTGATAGACCAAATTATTTCCTTAATTAACTTGAAGGTAATTAAACACAAATGGTTGCCTGCAAAAGAATATTATTCTTTGATTGCCGGAATGACTGCGTCATTGCAAGTGACATTTACCGAAAGTTTCAGTTATGCAATATGTGAAAGAATGTGTCTCTCAGTTCCATGCCTAACTTCGTATGACATCGATTTAATATCCGAGGATAAATTTCTATCTCAATGTCTCTGTGTCAATTCTCTGGATACTCCTTTAGTAATTGCTCGTATGCTTAAGAGAATCATTGATGACAATGAATTGAGGTCTGATTTAGCCAAACATTCGCGCCAAAGAATTGAAGAAATAGCGAATTCGGAAAATAAGTATGCTGTGGATTACATAAAGGATATTTTTAAAATAAATTGAATCCAGCAGTTTTTAACTTCGGATGACCTCTCCTGTCCCGAACATAAATTAACATTCCTATGGCCCAGAGTACATGAGAAATAAATATCTTGAATTTCTTTTTTTTGAAAAATAGGCATATTATTGATTTGAACTGATATATCCATAACATTTCTATCCGATAAATAATCCCGTACATTTGGCCGTAATATTTTGTAAAAAACTTGTACATACTCGTTACGCCAATGATATAGGTTAAATTTTCTCTTCCCCGGGCACTGGCGTGACGTATGTGAATTATAATAGCATCCGTGCACAAGTAGATTTTTTTACCACGTCTACGAAAACGATAGCACCAATCAGTGTCCTCACAGAAGAGAAAAAAACGTTCATCCATTGGACCTACTTCTTCTATGTCGCTTTTTCTTACAAGCATTGCTGAACCTTGTATTGCATCTACTTCGCAGGTAGTTAAATTCTGTCCTCTGCTCATGAAATAGCAACCGCAGGGACGTGTTCTGATGAAAATTTTTGACAGTCCGGAATGTTGAGCAAATTCTGTGAATAAATTCGGAAATACACGGGCCGAATAATAGTCTATTTGAGCGTTTTGGTCTATTGTAAATGGTCCAATCATTCCCGCGTTTTTGTTTTTGGTTAAGAACCGATAGAGATTCATAATGGTATTTCTTTGAACAAGCGTATCGGGATTTAAAAACAACAAATTCTTCCCTTGGGCAAATTTTATCCCCACGTTATTGGCGCCCGCAAAACCCATATTCCTTTCGGCCGCAATTATTTTAATCTGAGGGAAAGTATTTTGGATCCGCCAAATTTCAGTTTTTTGATTCTCTGAGTCATTGTCAATAACAATTATTTCATAATCAATTTTGATATCTGAGCTGATGATTGAATTTATACAATTTATTATATCATCAGTTGTATTGTAATTAACCAGTATTATTGATAACTCTTTCATTTTTATTCAAAAGGGACTCATAAATTGCAAATAAATTATCAATATGTTCTTTCAAAGTAGGCGTTGTGGTTTTTATGTTCCTGGAAGAAATTTTAATTTTCCGCGAAATAACATTATTAAGAACATCAGCCAGTGAATGCCAATTTAATTGATGAAACAAAAACCCATTTTGTCCATCTTTAATGATTTCCAAAAAAACCGAATGATCTGGTGCAATCGCTGGCACTCCATAGTGAAAGGCTTCACGGATAACAAAAGAAAAAGTTTCGTAACACCTTGAAGGAATAATTACATAATCCATTGATTGGTAGATTTTTGCTTTTTCTGAGGCATCAAATAAACCCTTAACCTTGACATAAGATAATTCAGTTTGTGGGATATATCCTTTTAGCCAACGGAGGTTGCCCTCACCATAAATTACCAACTCAGCGCGCTTTTGGTTTACGGCGGTGAATGCTTTTATGAGATCGTGAATTCCCTTGTGTTTATGTATACCTCCGACATAGCCAAATATCATTTTTTCATTTTGGTTTTTTGCTTCTTTTTTAGAGTCGGATAAATTTAACCCATGTGGCAAAACAGAAATTTTTTTGGTGTCGATTCCAATCTGAGAATAAACATCTTTTACAAAACGTGAAGGCACAATAATTCTATTAATTTGTTTGAGTAGGGATACAACATAATTATATCGTTTTACGAAAAAATTCTTGCGTCGATCTTTTGAAAAAAAAATATCGCGTGGTAAATTTTTCAAATTCACATTCATTCTCATCTTTTTTTTAACACAAGTAAAACATATTAATCCATTCTGCGGATCTCTACAGATTTGCTCATTTGCGTCGTATAAATGAATCCGAGGGCATATGGTCCAAAAATCATGAATAGTAATTAATACAGGAATATTTGATTTATTGGCAATTTCTATTAAAGAAAAAGGGAAACCAAGCAGATGTTGGAAATGGATGATTTCTGGTTGATACTGCTCAATTGTTAACCTAAATTTATGTTCAAATTTTCGGTTAAAAAGAGAATTCGAGTGATAGATTGGAAATCTTGCATCCGGATTCACAGTATAACTTATTGGCATTAGAATTATATTTTTAGTTTCCGCAAATCTATCAATGAGTTGTTTCTTAATCGGAATCAAAATTTGGATGCTGTGATATTTTTTAACTTCTGAAAAAAGACTTGAGTAATAATTCAAAGTTCCCTCTGTGTTTGGTTCCCAGAATTTATGAGCAATATATAAAATTTTCATAAGCAATTAAATAAAAATAAATGACTAAACACCAAAATACCTAAACGCCTAAAATTTTGGTAATTTAGGAATTTTGGACTTTTCGGTATTTTCTTTATGTATCTTGTCCGCTTCTTTTTTCTAATTATCACGAAACTTTTTTTATTTCTGGTAATGTATTGAAGATGCATTACTGTTAAATAACTACTTACTATATCTTGCCACATAAAGACTTTCTATATTATATATTTTTTTTAAATGATGTCAATCTTTTGTTTTGAATCACTAAAAATGTGAGTAATTGACAAAGGGGAACGAAAGAATATAATAATATAACAAATGATCTTAAAATATACCTTAACAATATTTGGAGTTTGCACGATCGCCTCGTTGATGTATAGTGAAAAAGATTTGTCCAATATCCCTCTAATTCATAAAGATGATGAGGAATTACTCCAGAATAACCAGGCACAGATTATCATTGAATCAACCGCGTATCAGAATAAATGTCTGGCACTGTTCAAAGGAATTCATGAACCCGGGAGTATTTCCACGACATTTGAAAAATTGGTCCCCGGTATCTATAAGCTCAAATGTCGAATAAAAGGCAAAAATGAAATAATGGATATAAATCCCATTGCCCTAATAAAGATTCAAACACTCCAGAAAAACCAGTTGCGTATTTTGGGAATATATCCCCTATATGCATCTTATTTCAATGAGATTTATGATTGGCAAGACTTTGATGTATATTTCTATCTTTCAAGCACAAATAGAGTTCAAGTAAACATTGAGTGGTTGGGTAGTCTTGACTTATATTTTGATTTTTTGGAGCTTTTCAGCTTGGTAAATGATAGTGATATTGTCTATGCGGTCAATCTTCAGGACCTTGATTTGGATTCAAAAGAGGATAACTTTGATTTTACAGTTGCAGACCGGAGAATTCTCCTTGCCTCAATTCAAGGCAACGTTAATCTGCATGGACCGGCACTCGTTTTGCTTCATAATTACAATGATTATGAAGCACAGGGAATATATCGTTGGCTCAAAAGATTTGATATTCCTTACTGTTTATTAACCTATGATGATTGCATCAAAAAATTTGTCTCAAATAAGAATTTCAAGGGATGTGTGATTTTTGATCCGGGAACCCCGGATTCCATCGCCATAAAAAACCCACCAGAATATCAAAAACTCCTTTTTCAGGTCAAGGCTATCGCAACTAATTTATCTGCGTTGCATTCTCTGTTAATAGTAACACCAAGAACAATAAAAGATATTCCTCTCTCGGAGTTGCCAGTGAAATATGACCTGACAGACAAAAACCGCTATAAATTTCTGAATGACTCCTCCGGAAATGAGGCGTTAAAATTTAATCTTAAACTATTTCAGAACAGAAAATTTAATAAAGATATTATTTTAAAACTACCACCATATATGAGCTTTAGTCCGATGAGGAATGCCTGTGAAAAACTTATTGATTTTGCCATTCAAAATAGATTTTGGTCATTTTATTATGACTTAAGGGATACATCAGATAATTCTTTTTTCCATAAGCGAATTTTTAATAAAACTCATTATCTTATGGGCTGGGTTGATGAAGGTTGGACCTTAGGTAAGAAATATTATTGTAAGGAATATGAACATATAAAATCAGCAAGCAAGGCCGGTAAGTTGTGGATTGGAAGTATGAATAGAATTCACAATCTGTCAGTTTTTTCAAAATTTTCACTGCCAAATATTGAATTCAAACAAAGTCCACCAAGAGAAATTAATCTTGAAGAGAAGATCTATATTGCCTTCATTTCAATGGATGGCGATAATCCAGTTTTGACCCTTCAACATTATGCCAAAGATTGGGATTCCCCACTTCGGGGGCAGATTCCTTTTACTTGGGGTCTTCCGCCAAAGATGCTTGATATTGCCCCCGGGGTTTTGCAATATTTTTATCAAACAAAAACCAAAAATGACTATTTTATTGCCGATGTTAGTGGGCTTGCCTGGCATCTTACCAACCATTTTAATTTCAATGCTTTTCCAAGCATGCCAGCCGTTACGGTTGATTATCTTAAAAAATTGGACCTGAAGATTATGAAGATTATGGCTGACCATAATGATGACCTTGCGGATGTGGATTATCTTCAGAAAATAGTGGATGCCTATCCTGATTTGCTTGGTTTTCTGGAAGGTTATTGGCCACCTGTCAAGCAAGGTTTCATAATGATTAAGGATAAAGTTCCCTCCTTAAGGCTGGCAGTGAATAGACCATTAAAACATCTTGGTGATACTACAGATATTGAGCCACTGGTTGATGAAATTTGCAAAATAATAAAAGAACAAAAAGCAAGACCACTATTCTTACCTGTTATCTATAATATCTACAATCCAAATTATACAATTGACATGACAATTTTTGATAAATTAAAAAAAATAGAGAATCTGCTCAGCGAGACTGGCGAAGATATTGAATATGTCCGCCTGGACGAGATGATGATTTTGGTAAGGGAGTATTATAAACATAGTGATTCAAAGGAATTCAAATGAATATCCTGGAACGAAAATAAAGAAAATAGGAATAAATCTAACATTATTGTCGTATCAAGAGACATTCTCCTACCTCTCTACCTTCGGCACAGGCAGGCTACAATCCTAAAAAATTTAAGAATTGTTATTATTGATGCCAGAGATAATCCTTAAGGTTAAAATTTCTTCTCTTCTTTACCCTTCTTCACCCTTATTTCAACAAAATCGCCTTCTCTATCTTCTCATATCCTTCAATCTCCAATCTCACAAAATATACCCCTGCGGAAAGACCTTCGGGTCTTATCAGAATTTCATTCATCCCAATTTTTGATTTTATTATATTCTCTTTATGCACGAGCCTACCACAGACATCATAGAGTTTGATTGTTATTGAATGATTATCCGGTGAATTGAATTTGATTCGCAAAATGCCTTTCGCAGGATTCGGAGATACCCTCTCAAGGAAAAATGGTTCCGTAATCTGTATTTCTCCACCCATTGGACCACCACCAGCACTATCCGGTGGTTCACCACGCACCGCAAATCCCAGCACCCGTTTGTGTTTGGTATCAGAAACATATAGAGTTTTCTCATCCCCAGATAATGCAAGTCCTGAAGGCGAATCAAGGATGCTATCTATCATTAGCAATGGATTTCCATAGGGGTCAAATTCAATAACCTGATTGCCCAGAAAATCACTGACAAATAGACAACCAGTAGAATCCATCACCAGCCCAAAGGGCATTGAAAGACCGATTGAATCACCAATCACACAAACAAAATTTCCCAGTGTATCAAAGACTGAAATCCGATTATTCTTTGAATCCGCAATATAGATCTTGCCACCATACAGTGCAATCCCTATTGGTCTATCTATCTCACCATAACCACTCCCTTTTGTGCCAAATTCAAACAAAAGATTCCCTGATGAGTCAAGCTTCTTTATCTTGTGATGTAACCGGTCAGAGACCCAGATATGGTCAGAATTATCAAAGGCAATCCCTGAAGGCAGTGAAAAACTTGCACCAAAGCGAAATTCAAAATTGCCCTGGGCAGAGAATCTGTTTAGCGTCTGGCTCACAATATTTGCAATCCATAGTTTACCTGCCTTATCAAAACGCATTGCCACAGGAAAACCAATGCCCAGTGAGTCAATGAGATTGAATGTGCCGAGCAATTGATAGCTATTATCATAACGATAAACCTTACCCGTGCCAATTTCACCAACATAAATATCGCTCCCTGCTGATAGCCCATAGAGATAATTGGAAAATCCTGAGACTTCGCCAGCCAAATCAATCGGATTATTATTGATGCGAACGCAGATAATTGTGTCCTGATAATTATTTGCTGAATCCTTAACCGCAAGTCTTAAATAATACCAGCCATTGCCATGGTTATTTGTTACCTCCCGGGTATCCCACCGGCCAAGGTTTTGAGGTGGAATAGTAGGATTTTTTGGGATATAAAATAATGATTCAGGATGAATCCCATACCAGTTTTGTGCTGGGTCAGCATTCTTCATGTATTTCAATTCATACACCTTGAAATGCTGCTGTGGATCTGCAGGGTCATAAGCCCAACCAGTAATCGTAACCGTGCCACTGATTGTCTGTCCATTCTGGGGTGATGCAATTCGCCTTGCTGGCTTTGTCGTATCAACGATTATGCTATCAAAGAGAATATCTGTCTCATTGCCACTGCCATCAGAAAATTGACCATAGACCTTTTTTATTCCATTACCCGATGTCAATGTCCAGGACTTTAGCGTATCATAATTTTCAAATTTTGAATAATTATTATAAGGACTGACCACATCAAGTCTAAAGTTATCAATAAATAGTCTGCCTGAATTCTGCGCACCTGCATCAACAAAAACTCCAACCCTTGCCTCAAGCAATACCTTGCCCGGTGGTGGCTCTGGATGGTATTTGAAATAAGAATAGAGATTATAGTGCGCATTATGGGCTTTTGTCCCCTGAAGAATCGTAATTGATGTGCCATAAGGATGTGTCCCTTTAGGATTTATAGAATCAGTAGGAATTCCATAAATATATTGGAATTGGACTTTACCGTTCCCCACAAAATTATCGCTCACCAGGTCAATCCATAAAAGTAAAGTATCATTATCAAAGACAGATAGGCTCTCCGGTGGAATTGACTGGTAAAAATAATTGCCTGCAGTTTGAACTGGAATCTCAAAGAGTTGTAGTGAATCGTGGTAAATTGCGGTATCCATTATCCAGCAACTTGTGTCATCAAATGCCGAGTTTATAACCAGATTCTTTAAATATTGGTTGCCGTAACGCATCTTTGCCATATTGCTTCTTGTATCACTCATTGAGTTTTTAATCACCACATTTGGGTTATTTGTAAACTTGTTATCATCATTTATCACAAATGAACCGCCTGGAGCAATCTTATCATAAACAATTGTATCACAATAGACCGGACTTTCGCTATAACCCCCTATTTTATATTGAATGTAAACTATGTTGTTTCCTTCTCCTTCTCGCAGATACCAGCAATATGTCGTATCATAACCAATCCAGCCCGTAGAATAGCAATACCTCAATGTCTCCTGCTGGGGAATATAATATTGCCAGATTTTCATTGAATCTGCTGTTACCGGTGTTATCGCCTTTGTCCTTAATACTACAAAAGGCAAATTCGTGTAAACCTGATTCTGATTTAAAGTAAACTCGGATGCAAATGGCACAATAGACAAATTTCTCATTGTCCCACCAGAATCGCCATCCCATTGAGACCAGGCAAAGTGCTGAACTCTTAACTCAATAATAGATTCAGGCTCAACATTAGCCCCATACTCTGCAATGTAGTCATTTCTGATATTTCTGAAGAATCCTTCCCAGGTATTATAGCGCCTTGTCGTATCACCCATATTAACCCAGCCCTGATTGTGCCAGTGATTTGAAGCATTCTTTGCATAATATAGCCACCTTTTCTGAGCCTGATTGTCCTTTACCAATAATCCCAATATCAAACTGTGCGCCCTATCGTACTGACTCCAGATAACTGCTGTGGGTGAATCAACAGGAATATCGGTAATGTTATTTCTAATGCCTGGAGTCGGTCCAACCCAGTGCCCACCTCCACCACTATCTCCCTGAGGATTGATAATCAATCTAACTGAATCACCTTGGGCAATAAAGTTCATCAAGAAGTTCGGGTCTCCATAGGTTGGGTCGGTCGGAAACCTTTCACAATACCAGCAAATCGGTATTGGAAATTGGGTCAATATTTTAATATCATCAATATATGCAACAAAACTTCCGGTCTCAGAAAATTGCAAGCCATCATAGACAATCTCAATATGGTCAATCGTTTCGTTAACCGCCGGATTAAAGGTGAAAACATACTGATACCAGGCGCCTGCAGGCACACGGCGACAGGCAGGGTTAAGCTCTCTGCCATACTGGTCTAAAATTTTACCATATTTGGTCCATTCACTCAACCGCTTACCACTTTTTAACAGACAGTCAATGCCGATTGGTGCTGAATCACCAGGGGTATCTTCAACATATATCCAGAAAGAGAAATAGGCGGAATCCTTTATCAGAATGTTATAGGGAAAGACCTTGAATCTAATAAAACTTATGCCATTACTCACATCCTGTCCATAAATCTTATACATCCAATCACCCGAGCGTGGATTGGTGCCATTCTGGGGTATCCCCTGAACCCTCTTTGCACCATAATTTGTAATCCCCTCTGCCTCAAGACAGTAATTTTCCCAGCACAAACGGTCATCAGGCTCAAATCCACTACCCTTAAAATAACCCAAAGGATACAAACATATCGCACCATTATGAGGACCAAGGGTAAACAACTCCACTGAGGGAGTAATAAAAAAGTTGTGTATAAGGGACTTGAAAAATAAAATTTAAATATA
>JBNAVN010000056.1:0-13878 GCA_049700315.1 bacterium | reverse complement strand
AGTTCACCAATAATGGTTAAAGGGCCATATTTGAATTGCAAAAGTCCTGCATATCTATTCTGGTCAACCTGGGTCAATACCGAATCAATTACCTGGGGTGTCTTTGCCTGCCAGATAGAACCCTTTAACATTATTCTTGGTATTGGAATTAGGGCGATATTTCCGCATACTGCCTTGTTCGTATTATTTTCAGTGACATTTGTATATCCATTGCCATTGAATACCTGAATAGAGAATTCACCAAACCCATTGGGGACCAGACCATAGAATCCTAATCCAAGGTCTGCACTATTCGTCTTCTTCTCAACTTCTTCAAGATTTTTTTCTATAATTGGGTATTCCCATATATCCATCATTCCAAAATAGACCTTCTGGAGTCCGAACATCAATTTTGCATCAGGAATCGCATTTCCAATATAAGGTAATTGCCAATCTGCCTGGGCATATTTCAACCTGAAATTCCAGTCTGATGCATTTGTTGCCTTTGCCTTGTTTGTTATATCAATCGTTCCGGAGAATGAAACAGGTTCGGTCTTTGTCTTCCATCTCACATATCCCCTTTCTATGGCAAATTCATTTTTATTCTCATCAACTTCAGGTGTGGTTGGATTCTCATAGGTGTATCTGAGCCAGAAATAACCATATATCGGTGCATCTGCAGAAGCAATAGAGATGCACAATAACAGCAACGCCCCCAAAATGAGAATTTTGGGATTTGAGATTTGGGTTTTTGGATTTAGACCCATAAGCCTCCTTTCACATAATTATACTCCACCAATATTAAACCCTTATTAATTGAGTGTTAAAAGATGGTTAAGATATTTAAAAAATGTGCCTGGCAGGAACAAATTTCTGGATAAAATGTGCTTGTAAAGGACATTTTTCATAATTTTTGCTAAAAAACATTATGATTTAACCTCTCTGCTATTGGTGTCAAGTTTTGTTTTTATGTAGGGCAAACCTTCAGAGGCTGTGTCATAACCCCTGTAGCGGTCGCATTTATGCGACAAAATAAAAATAATGAAATTTGATGAAGTCTTTGTTTGCAAGGCTAAAGCCTTGCCCTACAATTTTAGAGGAAACCAAACTATTATAAGTCGAAATATGTATTTCAGACGGGGAAATATAGAAAGAATTTTCTTACGCGCTTTGCCAAAAATTTTGCTGAGATAAAAAATTTATAAACTTATCCGATACATACACTCCGGGATTTCGGTGGGAATTCCTAATGATTCTAATTTTTCCTTTAATACAACTGCCTCGGTGATTTCGCCGTGTATTAAAAAAACCCTTTTCAAACGTCCATTCTTTATTGACCGCACAAATTCAATCAGGTCATTGCTATCCGCATGGGCTGATAATCCTGCCATAAAATATACCTTTGCATTCACCTGGAATTTTGTATCAAAGATGAAAACCTCTTTATAACCATCAAGAATCTTTCTGCCGAGTGTACCTGATGCCTGGAATCCCGTCAAGATTATCATATTGTCTTCATTTTCTATAGAATGTATCAAATGGTGCAATACCCTACCGCCTTCACACATCCCTGATGCAGAGATGATTATCATTGGTCCTTTCTTTTCATTCAATTTTTTTGATTCTTCAATATCTTTAATATAGGTCATTCCGGGAAAGTCAAAGGGTTCACCCTTTGTAAATTTTTTGTATGTCTCTTCATCAAAACATTCAGGATGACGGGCAAAGACCTCAGTGACGCTCGTTGCCAATGGGCTATCAACAAATATCGGTATATTCTTTAAAACCCCATCTTCATAGAGTCGCTTTAGCATTGTCACAAGAACCTGGGTTCTCTCCACAGCAAATGCAGGGATGATGATCTTGCTTTTCTTCTCTCTACCCTCAATGATTATCTGCTTCAATTCATCGGTCATCTGTTCAAATGAACTGTGGACCCGACTTCCGTAGGTGGATTCAAGGATTAAATAGTCAATATCTTCAGGAATCTCCGGATCTCTTATAATCGGCATATTATTTCTTCCCAGGTCACCGCTGAAGAGAATTCTCTTGCCCTCAAATTCTATCAAGATCTCAGCCGAGCCGAGTATATGCCCAGCATCATAAAATCTAACTTTTACACCATCCACCGGACTAAATTCATTCTCGTAGTTAATTCCTTTAAAATATTTAATGGTCTCTTCTGCATCTTCCACTGTATATAAAGGCTCTTTCGTGGGCAATCCCGCCTTGCGTTGTTTCTTATTGAAAAAGGCAATATCATTCTCCTGGAGATGTGCAGAATCAAGTAATAATAGTTCAGCAATATCCTTTGTTGCCGGTGTGCAATATATCTCACCATTGAAATTTCTCTTTACAAGTGAAGGAAGATTTCCTGAATGATCAAGATGGGCATGGGAGAGTATTACACAATTTACCTCTTTAGGTTTGAATGGAAATGTGCGGTTTATCCTCTCGGCTTCTGCACGATGTCCCTGATATAATCCGCACTCAACAAGAAATTTTTGTTTTTTATATTCAAATAGATGCATTGAGCCGGTAACGGTCCTTGTGGCACCAATAAATGTCATTTGCATGTAGAATAATAGTAAAAAATACAAAATAGTCAATAGTATTCAAGAAATTGTTGACTTTGAAGAGAATCTTGATATAATTGACTGTTCTGTGAAGAAACGCGGGTCATTAGCTCAGGTGGCAGAGCATCGGATTTTTAATCCGGTGGCCGCAGGTTCGAATCCTGCATGACCCACTTTATTTATGGGAAAATCCCAAATTCCAATCCGACATCCGCCACGCAACTTGGCAGAGTGGTGGACAAAATCCCAAACAAATTTCAGTATCCAAAATTTACTCTTCTTTTTTTGTCGTTTGACACCTGTCATTTGGATTTTGGGATTAATTAATCCCGTTTACTGTTCAGATACCCTTATACAAAAATCAGTTGTCCATTTTTTCTATTCACCTGATTGTGGGCATTGTATGAATATTCTACTTGATGATATTCCGCGCTTAAAAAAGAAATACGATTTTAAGTTGAAAAAATATGACTTGAACAATCTTGATAATTATAAACTCCTGGAACAGATGGAAAAGGAAAGGAATATAAAAAATATTGGCGAGGACCTTCCCATTATCTTTGTTGTTGATTCAGCATTCTATGGTCCAGATGAGATAAGAAAAAAGTTAGAATCAACACTAAAGCGATATTCTGGGAAAAAAATGATCATAAAAAATGATACTACTGAAGTAAAAAAACGAAATAACCTTGAAGTTGAAACTGGAGAGATACATTTATATTATTTTTATCAACCCGCCTGTCCAGAATGCAATCGGGCCGAGGCATTGATAAAGGGTTTGATAGAAAGATATCCGAATCTTGTAGTTTACCGCTATAATATTCTTGAAAATGTAAATAAAATTTTTTATGAAAGCCTTGCTGAGGCACGGGATATCTCTGAAGATAAAAGGTTGATTGTGCCAGCAGTATTCGTCGGTGATGATTATTTAATAAAGGAAATTTCCTTTAGTGAAATGGAAGATTTGATAAAAAAATATTCAGCCGGTAGTCCCAGACTTGATACACTTAGAATTTCTACAGCAGAGAAAAATATAATTAATAGATTTGGCAAATTTTCTCTATTTGGTATTATCTTAGCAGGATTTTTAGATGGAATAAATCCCTGTGCCTTTGCCACAATTTTATTCTTTGTTAGTTATTTGTTGTTTATCGGAAAAAGGAAGAAAACCATCGTTTTGATGTCCATTTTTTTCATCATTGCAGTCTTTTTGTGTTATCTTGCGATCGGACTCGGTGCCTATGTTATATTGAACACCCTTGTTGCAATAAAAATCATTGGCAGAATAATATATCTTTCTTTTGGAATCCTGGCAATAATTCTCGGTGTTTTGAGTCTTTATGATTATTTTGCTGCCAGGGCAGGCAAAACGAATAAAATGATTCTACAATTGCCACTGATAGTTAAACAAATGATACATAAAGAGATAAAAGAAAAGACCGGTGTTGGTGGAATAATAATCGGCTCTTTTGTTGCAGGCATTCTTATATCCTTCCTTGAATTTGGCTGTACCGGACAGGTTTATTTTCCTACTATCACCTTCGTTGTTTCTCGTGCAAATCTGGGATTAAAGCCTTTCATTCTCTTACTCATTTATAACATTATGTTCATTCTGCCGCTCATTATAATCGCAATTGTTGCCGGGATTATTTCTCGTGATAGTGTAGCAAATGTTTTATCAAAGAGAATCCCAATTATAAAGATTCTAACTGCTATTTTGTTCTTTGGTTTGGGTATTTTGTTGCTCTTATCTTGAAAATGAATAGCATTCTTAAGATAGTATCAGTTTTAAGTGCCTTAATTCTTCTCGTCTTTATAATTACGAAGTTGTTACCGAATGAGAAAAAAAATTTAATAAGGGATATTAAAAATCTAAAAGATGCAGTTGAAAAAGAAGATGTTAATAAGACTCTTGGTTATCTTGATGAAGATTATCTTGACCACCATTCTCTTAACTTTAATGATTTCCGCTCAATGGTTGAAGAATTTTTCAAATCAGCAGATTCAATAAATATAATGATGTCGGGATTAAAGGTGTGGATTGATTCAACAAAGAATAATACCATTTTTGCCCATTGCAGTCTTGGATTAAGGGTGATTGCAAAATATGAAAATGAAAAGATGCTTGTATTTGGTGGTGTGATACAGCCTGCATCAGTCAAGGGTTATTTTAGAAAACTGACAGATAATTTTAGGGTATATTCAGCAGAGTATTGATATGAAAAAGTGGGTGGATGAGATAATTGTAGAGATAAAAAAATTTGATTTAGAAGTATTGGTTATCATCTGCTATTCTTGTTTTGTTCTGCTATTTTCGCTTTATCTTAAACGCACGAGGATATTTTTTCCCAATGAACCATTTTTTGAAAAATTGCTTGTGCTCGGGATTATTTATGGATTTTCACCCATCATTCCGATGTACTTATTTAAAAATAAACCCAAAGATTATGGATTTGCATTTGGGAATTTTCGGATATGGATAAAAGATATAATCATCATTTTTTGTATAATGATGCCAATCCTTCTTGTTGCTTTCAAATTTACAAATTTTAAAAATGTTTACCCATTATCCTATACTGCACGAAGGGGATTGAATGAGTTGTTGGTATATGAATTGACCCATCTTTGTTATATGTTTGGCTGGGAATTTTTTTATCGTGGGTTTATGCTCTTTGGACTATCAAAAAAGATTGATTATAGAATAGCGATACTAATCCAGACGATACCTTTTGCCTTACTGCATTACCGTAAACCACCACTTGAGGCATATGGTTCAATCATTGCCGGGATATTTTTAGGTATAATTGCGATCCGGGGAAAAAGTTTTCTACCCTGTGCGATACTACATTTCTCCATCGCATTGATTGCGGATATATTGGGATTGTTATTTTGATTACATAAATATTATGATATTTTTGCGTCTAATGTAAATTTTATACTCCACATTATTTTTTTCATCAATCAAAAATGAAAAACATAGCTTTTCTAAACTAATTGATGTTAAAATTGGAAGGTTTGTGCTACTTTAAAAACGGTGACCAGTCAGGTGCGTAGGCAACAATTCCCTGGGTCAGTTTGCGCTGTCTTGTGCCATCCCAGTTCATTGTCCAGAGTTCGTACTGCCCATTACGATTAGAAATAAATACAATATGTAAACCATCCGGCGACCAGGATGGTTCTTCGTTATTGCCTTCAGATGTTAATTGAATCGGCTGAAAATCATTTGGGTCTGTGACACATATTTGCTGTGAATAATTTGACTGCCTTGATACATAGGCAATCAAATCACCTCTTGGAGACCAGGCAGGAGATGTGTTGTAATCTCCATGAAATGTAAGTCTGCGCACATTTGTGCCATAAATATCCATTATATAAACTTGAGGCATGCCTGAACGGTCAGAGACAAAGGCAATTTCCCTGCTGTTTGGCGAAAAGACTGGTGAACAATCAATCGCGCGGTTATTTGTAAGCCTGTATAACTCTTTGGTCTCTAAATCAAGCAGATAGATTTCTGCGTTGCCATCTTTGGTCAGAGTCAAGGCAATCTTTGTGCCATCAGGGGACCAGTCAGGTGCATAGTTCAAGCCTGCATGGGTGGAAATTATCGTCAATGCCTTTTGATTAAGGTCAAGCAAATTTAGATTGAGACGGTCTTTAATATATGTAGAATATAAAATTCTCGTGCCATCAGGTGCCCAGCAGGGAAAGAGATTGAAATTGTTATTTTTTGTCAATTGTGTAAAATTGTAGCCATCATAATCAATCATTGCAAGTTCTTTGCCTGCTCCTGAACGATATGAAAAAACAATCTTTGTTGTGGAAATCCCTTTTTCGCCGGTAATGGTTTCAATTATTTTATCAGAAAGGGTGTGTGCATAGTGTCTCAGTTCTCCAGACAACGGCGAAGAAAACTCGCCTATTTTTTGCTTTGTTTCAAAGTCAATGAGGGTCAATGTTAGATTTGGTTCTTTTCCTGACCCTCTTAAAATCACACCACTTTTTTTAGGATTTCCTGCGAATGCATTTGTATCTGAAAGAATATCAAAATATAAAGAATAATCAAGATCAGAGCTTATTATGGATTCAATATTTTTTACTTTTGTCACAAAATCAGAGGTGCCCTGGACATTGAATGGTTCAATTATAATACTTGTCTTGCCCCCGGCATAATCAGTAAGCCTTAAATAGACCTCCTGGGCAATTATCAGTTTGCAAATTGTAATGGCAAGAATTAATTTTAGAAGATTGACCTTCATACATCCCTAAATTTTGATTTGGAATACAAGGTGTTCTCCATTTCTTTTATGTCTTATCTTGAAATGTTTTGTGTCAGGAAATTCTTTAATTATAAGTTGCCTTACTTGATCATCAAAAAGTCCGCTTTTAATGATAAAATTTACACTTCGTTCTTGAATTTCTGGATAAAAACTACTGTGGGGATTTCCTTCGCTATGTACCTCAGCCATTATTCTTAAACGCGGTCTGATTGATGCCTTTTCTATTATTTGTGAGGAAGCGATAATCGTCTGGTCGTTAATATAGGCAAGGGATTTTTCAATTTCATTCAGTAGGTCTGGAGGTATTTTTATATCTTTCTTTAGAATATGTGCCCGCCATATATTCAAAAACACTTGATAAATAAGATGGTCTTTGGGAACAGTTTCAAAAAATGAGCCATCTACGATAGAAATTTTTATCTTATTCTGGTCATCTTTATGGGTTCGCACCAAATAAAAATTTCTTCTATGAAAAGAATAATAACCTTTTGGTGTAATGCAATTTTTATCAATCAAAGAAACGATTTTTGATACGAGATTATTCCCATTAATTATATCAATTTCCTCAAGACTCTTGTAAATTGTAGGCAAGGTTGAATTGAATGATGCGATACTACCTCCCTTTGAATCCTTCAACTCTAAGATTTCACCGCCAGCCAAATTATTCTTTTCTATTTTTACTTTGAATATAAAATCTGGAAATTGCTCTGACTTTGAATAAAGCAAATGTTCACTAATATTCTGTGATTTAATCCAATTTTTGAATTCGTTTTTTTTGAATTCTTTTTTCATTTCTCCCCAGAGGTCAAAATTACATTTCAGTTTTGCATCTCTGCGATTATCAACATAAGCGAGTTTATCACCGACTGAATTTATTACAAACGACTCGAGGGGAGAGTTATAATTAAATTTCAATCCATAAACTATACCTGTATAAAGAAGAATTGCATTCACATATCCATTCACAGCAATCCCCGTTGTTTTATAATAACAGGTTTCTTGCCTGGCCAGATTTTTGTTAAATTGGGTGTATGACGGTAGTATTCATAGTATTGTTCAATATTATCTGAACCCCTTGGATGTTTTAGTCTTTTTCTAATTATCTCAACATAAGCCGGGTCTATTTCTATGCCAATGGCATTTCTTTCTAATTGATAAGATACAACTAAGGTAGTTCCAGTTCCGGCAAAAGGATCAAGAACCATATTACCTGGTAAGGTTGATGCAAGGATTATTCTTAAAAGTAATGCAATTGGTGACTGCTGGGTATGAATACGACGGCCGCTTTCATCCCTTATTGCCTCATCACCAGCAAAATAGCCCGAAGTCAATTCTCTTATATCATCCCAGACATCAGGAATATAGATGCCATTGGTTCGTTCATATCTATAACCCGGTGGGACGGGGAAGTCAACACGGAATTTATTAAATATTGCAGGTTTATCGCCTTTTGTGGCAAAGGCAATGATTTGATACTGTTTTGAAAATCTGAATTCTGAGGGAACCGCAGAGGTTTTTTTCCTCCAGACTATGAGATTTTGGAATGTCCAGCCGGTTTCGCGCAATGTTTTCAAAACCTGTTCAGTATTCTTCTCCCGTTGCATAAAATAGATTGAGCCACCAGGAATCGTTATTCGATAAATTTCTGAGCATATCTCTCCTAACCATTTCCAGTATTTTTCGGCCGGTTGCTGGTCATCAAAATATTTATAATCCTTACCCTGATTGAATGGCGGGTCAACAAATGTCAAATGAACAAAATTTTGTTCTGATTTTTTCAACCAATCAAGACAATCGCCAAGTATGACATCGTATTTGGAATCCATATTTTATCTTGCAGTTAAAAATTCTAAGTGCACCTTTAGATAATCATCAGAGAATTCTTCAGGCAATGGTGGCAATTTTTTTGCAAGTGCTACTGCACGAATAGTTGATTCATTATATACCTCATCACCAGAATCCTCTTCAATACGGATATTGGAGATCACACCATTTTTATCAACTTCAAAATAGACAATAGATTTCAATATTATATCTTTATCACGATATGGATTGTTCCAATTCTGTCCAATTTTGTTTAAAAGGATATTCAAATAATAAGAATATGTAAATCCCCTGCCACTACCTGTATAAATCTGGGGTCTGATATCAGGAAGTCCATCAGGTAATCCCTTTTTGGTCTGTTTGGTTTCTTTGGTCTGTTTAGCTTCTTTGGTTTCTTTTTTTACTACAAATTTTTTCTCTTCAGGTGGCTTCTTTTCTTTGGGTTTTTTCTCAGGTTCTTTTATTGCCGGTGGCTCAACAGGTGTCTCAGGAACCCCTGCGATTTTTGGTTGGGGCAGAGGTGCAAGGCTCACCTTATAGACCTCCATCTTAGGGATTGATTTGAAACTGCTTCTTGAAGAAAGGGCAATCGTGCCGAAAAGGAGGAAATGTAGAATGACTGAAAGCAAGGTGAAACGATTCATTCTTCCTGTGGTATCTCCGCAACCAATCCTAAATCTTTTACTCCTGCCTTTCTCATCCTGCCGATGATTTCAATCACAAATCCATAATCAATATTCTTATCTGCCCTGAGATAGACTGTAACCCCGGGTGGTTTTTTTTCAAGGATTTTTTTGAGTCTTATCTCAAATTGGTCAATGCTCACCAGGTCATTTTCAATATATACACTCTTGTTTTCTTTTATGGAGACCGTAATCCCTTCTTCATCATGTGGTAAAGATGCATCAGTCCTTGGCAGGCTTACATCGATCCCCGGTGTCATCATCGGTGCGGTAATGATAAATACAACAAGAACAGTCAATGCAACATCCACAAGATTCGTGAAATTCAAATCCTGAATCAGACCGTTATTTCTATTCGCCTTCAATTAACCTCACCATTTCTCTCATATTCCCCAATGTAATCAAATAAAGTTAGTCCCTTTTGTTTGTTATTTCTGTTCTTTTGTAAACTTCCCGGTCCATATCTTCCTGTAAATTCACCCTTTTCTTTTCTCTCTCTGAATGTCTTTATTACAATATGTTTTGTAATTTCTTCATTGATAAGTCTTGCTTCCTTTTCAAAATTTTTTAACCTTTCCTCGGCATATTTAATGTATTCTTGAGAAATTTCAATCCCAATAAAGTTATGTCCCAATATTTTTGCAGCAACTAACGTTGTTCCACTTCCGCAATAAGGGTCAATTACTACACCATTTCTTTCATCCATTATTGAATGTATCACCCTCGCAGGTAATTCAATAGGAAATGGCGCAGGATGCGGATTTTCTCTCTCTGGTGGGAATCTCCATATTGACGACAATAATGCATGCTTTGGTTTTAATTCCTCACCAATTAAATTTTTTCCTTTGGGTTTATAAAGCCAGTATATTCTTTCTTCTACTTGCCAGAATCTCCATCCTCTTATGTTCGCCGCAATCATTCTGTCCCAGATTATCTCTTGTCTAACAACCCATTTCGTTTTTCTTAACCAGTCCATAGGGTGAAGCATAATGCCCCTTTCCCATCTTATTTTATGATTGTAAAAGAATGAGCCACCCGGTTTAGTAATTCTAAAAATTTCATTCAGCACCGCAATTTGATTCTTCTGGTATTCTTCTTCAGGCAATTTATCTGTTGCACCCGAATATTTTACATTCTTCACTAACCAACCTTTTTTATTTTCTCCTTTATTGTAAGGAGGCGATGTTACTCCAACATCTACAATTTCATCAGGCAATGTCTTCAGGATACTCAAAGCATCGCCTTGAATTATTCTATTTAGATACTCCTCTGTTCTCATTTTGCCCTTTCCCATAAAAATTTATAAAAACCATTTGCTATATAAGATTTATATTTTTCCAATTCAGATTTATTTAATAGATATACAATTCTTAAGTCAGGCGCGTTAATATAATCTCTATAATCAAAATCTGCACTTCGTAAAAATTGTCCTTTTATACTTTTGCTTCCTTTCAATTTGTCCTCCCATTTTTTGAGTTTGTTTTCTAAATTTTTAATAAAATCAGGCGAATTAAATGGAAATTCAATAATATAAATGAGCCTGCCATCTATAAATCCGCTCACTAACATATTTAAATTTTTTTCTTTTTTATCTTTCTTTAATCTTTTAGGAGTATAATCAGTAAAATTTCCACCTCCATTTAGTTTCGCAGGGCTTGTTTTTCTTTCACCTCTTTTATATTTTTCAAATTCTTCAGTGTCTATATTTTTGGGTTTTGCTTCACATTTTATAGTCTTACCAGGAATAAAAGCATCTTGTTTGAAACCATTGTATCCAATTTTTCCTTCTTTGTGGGTGTACCCTGCCAATGTTACAGTAATAAATTCTCTTATAGTAGAGGAATTCTTATCGTTTATATACATTGTAAGTAAGTCAACCAATATTCCTTTAAGCGTATCTTTTGATTTTCCTATCAAATACTCACTTAATTCTTTGTGTGTGCCAGTTGAGTAAATTTTTATGACATTTGCTAATTCCTGGTTCATACTATTGCCTCATTAAAGTTAATTTTGGCCAACTATGGTAAAAGTGGTGGGTTAGAATTCTCAATCAATCCCCTTTTCAACCGGGCAAATACCTCACTGATAAAATTATCAAGTTGTGAATCAAGTTTTATTATCCGACTTCGCAATAGATTATTAAAGATCAAGGCAGGGATTGCAACAAGGAGCCCATATACCGTGGTTATCAATGCATCAGAAATACCCGGCGCCACAACTGTAATATGGGCAGAACCCCTTGCACGAATCTGCAAGAATGATTCCATTATTCCCCAGACCGTTCCCAAAAGTCCTAAAAATGGGCTTGCTGCAACGATCGTTCCAAGGATTGGCAAACCTGATTCAAGGGTTTCTATTTCTTTTGCCTTTGTTCTTTCCATTGCGAGTTTGATATTCTCTGCAAGTTGCAAGTTTACTGGATTCCCTGAAGAAGACTTTAGCGATTTAAATTCATCAATCCCATCTTTTAATATCCTGCCATAGGGGTTATCAAGTAATAAGTGTCCAAGATTCTCCATCTCTTTTATATTCTTGTGGAATTGATAACTCATAAGAAAAGCCTTGCTCCGTTTATTTGCAAGTGCGAGTTCATATAATTTTTTAAAGAATAGTGCCCATGACCATACGGAAAATATTACAAGTATGACCATAATAATCTGGGCAGCGAGTCCTGATTCTAAGAAGACACGAAAGATATTCACTTTTTTAACCTCTCTTTTGCCAGTGATGCCTCAGGTGCATTGGGAAACTCTTTGATCACCCTTTCAAAATATGTCTTTGCAGTCTTTGTATCCTTTGCCTCTTCATAGATTATACCGATTTTATAAAGTGCAGTTGGTCTTTTATTACTCTGTGGATATTTGTTAATCAATTCATTGAATGTATCAACCGCATCCTGGCGCTTACCAAGGGAATAATAACACTCACCTATCCAGTATAATGCATTATCTGCAAGTGGAGATTCAGGTGCAACCTTGAGATATGAACGAAATCCATTAATTGCATCATTGTAGTTACCCTTGACATAATTTAAATATGCAGATTCATAAATCATCCTTGCTTCAGGGCTGACTGAAGATATTTCTTCTGAATCGCTCACTGCCTTTTTACCCCGGGATAGTTTTTCATTTATCTGGGTCAATTGGGATTCTGATTCGCTCAATCTGGTATTGAGCATTTCAAGTTTTTCTGCAAGTTCTTCGGATTTTGTATAATAATCAGTCCGTAGTTGAGATATCTCTTTTGATTGTTCCTGCAAGATGCTGTCAAACTTTGTTGTGTAGTATCTAAGACTATCCATTTGCCAGTTAAAATTATTGAATCGGGTTCTGCTGAGGCAACTTAAACTACAGAAAAAAAAGACTGTGATAAAAGGGAGGATAAGGGATATTGGGGGCGAAGTTCTAAAGCTAACACCCCCTGATATCCCTTTGTACCTTCTTGTATCCCCTGATTTTCCCCTGTCTTCCATTTTTTACTTCATTATTGTAAATTCACACCGCCGATTTCTCTCCAGAACTTTGGGGTCTAATGGTCTTTCTTCGCCATAACTCACAGTGGAAAGTTTATCTGAAGAGATGCCTAACATAATGAGATAATCTCTTGCTGATTTTGCCCTTCTTTCACCCAATGCCATGTTGTATTCAGCAGTTCCGATCTCGCAGCAATGCCCCTCTATAATCACCTTTACTTCCGGATACAACTTTAACATTTCGGCATTCTTCTTCAATATTTCCGCTGCATCCTGACGAATATCAGATTTATCAAAGTCAAAGAATATCCGTTCAAGGACTAATTCGGGTCTGGTTTCAACAACTGTAGTTTCTTGGGGAACAACAACTGTGGTTTCTTCAGGAACCACTGGTTCAACTGGCTTTACCACCTGTTTCTTTGGGCAGCCAAAGAATACAATAGCAACTAATAGTATAGGTATGGTTAGTTTTATATAGCGCATCATACCTCCTTTCATAGGGTAATTATAATTAAAGTCAACCCAAAGTCAAGAAAAATCGGCTTTGAATATCTATCTACTCAAAAACTTAAATATCAGAACATCATCAAGGGGTTTTTCACCCCTTGAAAAACCTCTTTCATCCTCACCCTAATCCTCGCCCTAATCCTCGCCTATCAAGGAAAAGGAAATTTATTTTTGTCTATTACTGCAAGATGAAATGCTGGGTGATGCAAAAGTCAACATTTTTGACACAGGGTAGAAAGTGTTGACTTTTGAAAAATGGGACAGGTGAACCCCCAAAAATCCCCCTATATCCCCCTGAATATCTTGTGCTCATTTTGTTCTATAATGAAAGATTTCATTGTAGCCTTTGCTACCAGAAACAAATAGGTTGTGCAACAAAGCACCAAATTTCAGGGAGAGGATAGAGAGCCTGCCCTGGACGAATAAAGTGCATCGTCCAACTGAAGCCTGCCCTAATGAAAATCAGGGTTGGACGCTACAGATGCTTGTGCGGTTTTTGATTTTATCGGCGTTGGAAACGCCTCCTACATTTATATCAATTGTAGGAGCGGTTTCTAACC
>JBNAVN010000055.1:0-15352 GCA_049700315.1 bacterium | reverse complement strand
GGATAAGCATCTGCCCCGCGGGTAGACAGGTCTTCTGCAGCAGTCTGCAAGGTATGCATATTATTCTTTACAGATGATTCCTTGGCTCTCTGTTGCATTGCCAAGAAGTTGGGGATGGCGATGGCGGCAAGAATACCAATAATGACCACCACAACCATCAATTCAATCAGGGTAAAACCCTTTTTCATTTTATACCTCCTGTTTCCAATCCGTGGAAACCCGCGGATAAGCATAGATTTCGACACGGATGAACACAGATTTGGTTAATGGTTTTTTTAACCATTTAACCAATCTTTATTTAACCAATAGCAGTGCCCCGGATTTGGAACGGACAGGGACAATCCCTGTCCCTATGATTATTCACCCTCACCTTTTGTCCTCTCCCATCAAAAAGAGGAGAGTTGAGAGAATTTGCATTGGGCTTTAGGGCACTTATCATATCGCCTAATCGCAGTATCACTTCGTTCGCAGTATCTCTCGCACTTTTTACAAAAGTGCGAGATTGCAGTATCGCTTCGCTTGTCACACGAATTTTGGTAAAGCCCTTTTTGTTTTAATTTTATTGACAATCCTATGTTATATTATATTCAGAATTTGAAGATTGTCAATAGGTTGTCAAAGACCATGGGGCTAAGGTTGTATTCATCGTAACTATTTATTTCAGCATCCCAACCATAACCTTATACCCAATTAACATATATGCAAAAACCGTGCCAGGTCTATAACAAAAAAGCAATGAAATTTAATAAGTTTTTTAATAAGAATTGTGGAATTTTTGTTAACTGTGGATATTTTCTACACTTAAGTCTCATTTAGTAACCTAATCAAGATTACTCATATTCCATGTCATTCCTTCGTGTCACTCAGGACGGCGTCTAAGCTCGCCACACTGTTTGGCGGGCGAAGAATCTCAATAATTAAGATTCTTCGCTTCGCTCAGAATCACAGAGAGAGAACAAAAAAACAGGATATTAAATGTATTTGCTTGCTCAAAAATGTTTCAAACCCGCTTTAAGTATTGCGTTTGAGCGAAATTTGTTAAAAAGTGTGTAAATAATGTAGAGGCTAACTATTTTTTGTTTTTAGTCTATTATAAAGGGTCTTACGGTCAATACCCAATAATCTTGCCGCCTTGCTTATATTACCATTACACTCATTCAACACCTTCTTGATCTCTTCATCCGTAATCTGTTGCAGAGTCTTGCCTGTTGGCTCTGGCAAAGCAATATGTTCGGGTTTAATATAATAGGTATCAGATAGGATTGCGGCCCGCTCAATGATGTGTTTTAATTCTCGCACATTGCCAGGCCAGGAATAATTTTTCAATACCTCAATCGTTGATTTCAATAACCTCTTCTCACCTAAATTCTCCTTTCCACATATTTCCTTTAAAAAATATTCAGCAAGTAAGGGTATATCTTCTCTTCGCTGACGCAATGGAGGCAAGGTTACAGGAATTACATTCAAACGGTAATACAGGTCCTCCCTGAATCTCTGCTGTCTTACCTCTTCATAAAGATCTTTATTTGTTGCAGCAATCAGACGCACATCCACCTTTATCGGCTTTGTACTACCCAAAGGCACAATCTCCCGTTCTTCAAGCAATCTTAAAATTTTCATCTGAATTGAACCCGGTGCATCTCCAATCTCATCCAGGAAAAAACTGCCCTTATCTGCAGACACAAAAAGCCCATCTTTGTCCGTATTTGCACCGGTAAAGGCACCTTTTTTATAGCCAAAAAGTTCACTTTCAAGTAATGTCTCAGGAAGTGCAGCACAGGATATAGTAACGAAACCATAATTTGCCCTCTTTGAGCGACGATGTATCTCCCTTGCAATCAATTCCTTACCAGTACCAGATTCACCCAGTATCAAAACTGTTGTATCCGTTCCTGCAATCTTTTCTACAAGATTTAAAATATTCTGCATCACCTTACTTTCGCCAATAATCTCAAGAGGTCTTTCTTTTTCTTTTCTCAGATTCGCCCGTAATCTATTCAGAATTTCATCAATACCAAAAGGCTTCATTATGTAATCACTTGCCCTATCACGCAGGGCATTTATCACTGATTCCATTGATCCATACGCAGTAATGAAAATCACCGGCAAATTGGGATAAATTATCCGCACCTGTTTAAGAAACTGAAATCCATCCATTCCTGGCATTCTGATGTCAGTAATTACACAATCAAATTTCTGCATCTTCAATTCACCCAACGCATTCTTTGGTTCGGTAGTGGCAAAAACATCATAGCCATTATCCTGTAATGCATAGGAAAGCCACTTCAAAAGGCTTTCTTCATCATCAAGCAATAAAATTTTAGGTTTCATAAAAGAGCAGATAATTTAACCATTTAACCAGACTATTTCTTTCTTCTGGCAAAGACTTCTTCAAGTGTCAGTTTTAATTCAGGTGAAAACGCAAACTCCCTCAATGTACCTTTTAATCTGATTCCTAATTCAGGATTAAAACAGATCAAAGCAAAATTTCCCAGGTGTATTTCACCAGAAAATCCCAGTAAATGCTCCGTAATACCTTCAAGATACCAGGGATTGTACGCGTACGAAAACCCGAAATTTTCTTTCTTCACCGCCCCCTTGAAACGATTTATAGTAGAGTTTGCTCCGAACGAATGCTCAAAAAGCACTGAAAAAACAAAATTACGAAAATTGTTTTCAAAACCAAATCCTAATACCTGAGGCAAATCATAAGTAGTATCAATATTGGATTTCTCCATACATAATTTCCCCAGCCCTTCATAAAAACAGGAGAACATAAATAGTTTTAAACCGGCGCAGAAAATCTCACCCTTGTTTCTGTAAAAAAATGTATCTGCTATGGAGTAATCGCCCATTGTGTATCTCCATATTTCTTTTGAACTACCATAGAGATATGAACCGCGGAAAAATACCTCAGCAACACTGATCTTTTGATTCAACTGAACATACAATTCTTCAATCCCCCCGCGGCCCATAACATACAATTTCAATGCCTCATTTTCGCCGTAAATATCAAATGCCTGATTAAAACGCTCAACACTTCCCAGGGAAAAAACCAGACCCTTATAAACAGGCATTCTCATGCTCAACGAAAAGGGATTTGTCCAGAACAAACTCCGAACATCACTGCCTTCATTCAGAAAACTGAACTCAGGTTTTACGGAGAAATCAATCTGCGCAATACTAACATTGCCATAATACGGTGTCTTAAATATTGCCTGATTCTGACCTAATCCTTCAATAGAGAATACTGAGGCCGTAAATAAACAGAGTAAAATGCTATTCATTGTTGCACCATTTCATCTCTCTATGGGTGGTTTGATATAGCCAATTCTTAACTGATGAGAACCGGTGACCAGTTCAATATTTGCAAGGTCATAATTTTCCGGAGAAAGATAAATAAACATTCCAAAATTGGAATCAGGATGTTCAATTATCCGCTGGACATACTGAACAATATCAAGGGTGAATACTGTATCATCAATAGCAAATTTCTTCAAGGCAATGAGCGGACCAAGTTCTGTATCAAAACCAGAATAAGGTTTTACCAACCCTTTGATACCAATCTCTATTGAGTCACGCAATCCAAAATGATTCTTTGCCTTGAATGTCAGTTCCCCATAAATTGCCCTGGTATTGTCAAGCAGTGTATCATAACAAAACTTTACATAATCTCTGAATGCTACACCACTACCAAGCCAGTTTTCCCAGTAATTCGGAAAGGTATCTATTTTCATTATATGACAATCTCCCTTTATAGGAATTGAAGTTACGACATTATTCTTCACAAGATGGAATAATGGCGGTTTACCAGATTCCCGTGCATAAAAACTGCAGAAACCTGTATCTTCAGGAATCAAAATCACACCCTTGCCATTTCTTATCTTGTTCAGATCAATATAATTGAAGAAAATCACACAGGAATCACCTTTAATTTCACCGAGTCTCAGGGAATCCGCTCCAAAATCGCCTCCAGGATTTGTCCACAAATCAGTATTATCCTTTTTATACCAGGTTGCTTCAGCCTCAGAAAACTCATTGGTCAGAATATGCACACCAAAATGAATTGTATCATTGTCAAAATTCTTGTTCTTAAAAAGTATCAGTTTTATCTGGTCAAGACCTTGATAGGCGGTGTCTGAAAAAGTAAAACTCAAGACAATTCTTGATTGATATCTATTATTTTTACCAAGTATGAGATTTTGTGATGTGCCAAGGGGTATGAACTTTGATTCGGTAAAGGAGGTGTGAAGCGGAAGGTCAAGTATTATGGATTCAAAATTACCCCTGTTCTCAAGCTCATCTTCACCCAGGGGAAGTTTGTTACAACCAATAAATAAGAGCAGAACTAAAAAAAGCCATCGCTTCATATTGTAAATATATGCAAATTTCCAGGGATGTCAAGTATATCTGCAAAATGCATTATTGACGCTGGCTTGATTTCAGATATAATTCAATATGGAAAGCATCATTCGGAAGATTGGCCGAGAACAACTTGAAATTCTTTTTGAAATGGCGAGTTCGCTCAGTTCTACCCTGGAGCTGCCAAAGATTCTTGATATCATTATTGAAAGCGCAAAAAATCTGCTTAAGGCAGAAGCAAGTTCCTTACTACTGCTTGATGAAACAACCAACGAACTCTATTTTGCCAGCGTAACCGGAGAAGTTTCTGAACGTCTCAAAAATCTTACTGTCCCCCTTGATAAAGGTATTGCCGGTGCATGTGTACGCGAAGGCAAACCAAAAGTTGTGAATGATACAACCCGGGACAAAGACTTCTATTCAAAGATTGACAAATCTACAGGGTTTATAACACGTTCAATAATTGCTGCGCCATTAAGAATATCAAGCAAGACCATTGGCGTGATTGAAGTCCTTAACAAAAAAGATAACCAGGACTGGACCGACGAAGATAAAGACCTGATATTAGTCATAGCATTTCAAGCCGCCCAGGTTATTCAGAATGCGCAGTATCACTTGAGAATTCATGAATACAAAGATTTACTTAAGGATGAAATTGATTCACGGTATGCGCTTATCGGTCATAGCGAACAATTTAAGAATGTGCTGAATCTTGCGGAAAAAGTTGCCCAGAGCAATACCTCAGTACTGATACTCGGTGAGAATGGAACAGGAAAAGAACTGCTTGCCAGATATACCCATCGTTTGAGCCCACGCCGGGAAAAACCATTTATTGCAGTAAGTTGTGCTGCGTTACCAGCGACACTCTTAGAAAGCGAATTATTTGGATATGAAAAAGGCGCATTTACCGGCGCTTTGACACAGCGCAAAGGTAGATTTGAACTTGCCAATCTTGGTACAATATTTCTTGATGAAATTGGCGATTTGCTTCCTGAGACACAAAGTAAATTATTAAGGGTATTACAGGAAAGGGAATTTGAACGTCTCGGTGGAACAAAGACAATAAAAGTTGATGTGCGGGTGATTGCCGCAACGAATCAAAATCTTGAAGAAAAAATAAAGCAAAAATTATTCCGCGAAGACCTTTTCTATCGGCTCAATGTCTTTCCAATTTATGTACCGCCTTTGCGCGACCGCAAGGACGATATTATTATTCTTGCCGAACATTTTCTCAGTTACTATGCAAAGCAAATGAACAAAGATATCAGAAAAATCTCAGATGAAGTTATTGAGAAATTAATGCAATATCCCTGGCCCGGAAATGTGAGGGAACTTCAGAATGTAATTGAAAGGGCAGTGGTTCTGACCAACGGTGATACGATAAGGACCGAGGCATTAATGCTTCCTTCAGAACCCATTGAACTACCACTGACTTATGACCGAAGTCTGAAAGAAGCCATAGAAGAGTTCAAAATGAAGTATATTAAGGAAACGATCAAGAAGTGCGGTGGCAATCAAAGAAAGGCAAGCAAGATTTTGAAGATTCAACCCACATATTTATCACGGTTATTGCACAAAAAACATAGATCTGATACAGTTTAGTTTTTTCCAAAAACAATATTTGTCATCTCCTGAAAGAGAAAGAAAAAATGTTTGTAGGGTCCAACTTCAGTTGGACGAAATATTTCTATTCGTCCAGATAATCCGCCACACAGAATGATGGATGGACGCTACATTTTTGGGAAAAACTTACCAATTACCTCTTAAATGATATGCAGGGCAAACCTTCCTGGCTAATCAGAAATCAGAACAAACTTTCCGGCCTTCACAGCATCCTGCGTTTTGTACAAATAGAAATAGACACCAGATTCAACCTTCAGATTCGCACCATTGGTTCCGTCCCATATCATCCTCTGGTTCAAATTCTCAAATCTTCTGACCAATCTTCCGGTGGCATCATAAATGATTAAATAAGCATCTTTCACAGGGAGTTGCGCAAATTCAAATTCAATGCTTCCTGAACCAGGATTGCTGTGTAATCTAACGGATGATTTAATCTGATTTTCTTTTTCAGCCTCGGTTATGCCCACAGGATTGTTTCCAATGGTAAGCGAGAAATTGATGCCCTGAGTAATGGTACAGGTGTCATCTTTAAAGGTGAGAATCAATTTCAACTGCTTTACTGCGCCTGGTGCAGCATTTGGACTGCAACGAACCAGGAATTTGGAACTACCATTATTACCTATGCTTTTTCGGTAAATCTTTGGAAAAGTTGCACTACCACCCAGAACCACAATCTGAGTATCCAGAGAAACAAGTGTGGCATTTATGTTATATGCTGAATCAAGGGGATGGATGGCGCGATTTCTAATCCTCATCCACAAATGGGATGTTTCATTCGGGTCAAGTTGACCTGTGCCATTTCCCAGCGCAGTATCGGCAACAACAGGTTGGAGATTATCAAAGAATACACCGGCAATCTTTGTGAAATAGATATTTACAGGTCTACACTGATTGATGTTATTCTGAATCACTGTATAGTCATTATAGCCCTGCCAGAAATCAGTCTGATTTGTCTCAATGCTGAAGGCATAGGTCACAAATTTGGGCGCGCCGTTATGGAGTGTATCCTTTATCTCCCATTCAATTGATGTCCCATTTGCTGCATATAAAACACGATATATTGGACCTGTCCTTGCAGCACTAAATCCATTCTTCGTCCTCATTGAATCAAGAATCTCCCACTGGGTTACAGAATCAGGAATAGGCTCTGCAGAACCTGTATATCCCCAGACACAGAGATTATACGCTCCATATGAATGGTAATCAATCTGGGTTCTAATCTTTTTGGGTAGAAAAAAATCCCTTGCATTCTGGGTTTCTGGCTCAGACCACCTTGATGGACCACGATAGGCATCAGAAGTTACAGTGGGGCTTGAACCGTAGTTATCATATCCCCACTTATAACCATAATTACGATTCAGGTCAACACCAGCAGTTGATGAAGTCTGACCCGAATAAAAGTGCCGATTCTTCCGGATATTTGATGTTGCACCACCAGAATCAGAATTATACCTATAACCATCCGGATTCATCACCGGAATGAAATATATCTCACGGTTATTCACAAACCAGGTAACAAGGGAATCTGTTCCATAGTTTGTTAATAAGTATTTTATGTAATCGATACATAGTGTTGTTCCCATTGGTTCCCTTGCATGGGTTGCACCATTAAAACATACTGCCGGCTCCATTTCATCAGCAAGAGGATTATCCGATATCTTAAGGGCAACCATTTGCAATCCCTGATAAGAATTACCCGCACTGTAGTATCTTGTGATATTGGGAAATGAGTTAGCAAGCGTTTGCAGGGTATCGCGCATTTCCCAGTAGGTATAAAAATAACCAAAATCCCTTAAAATCTGTGGATCTCTTGAACCTGCCATCTCGTAGAATTTTTCAGCAATATCCTCGTATGTTATTTTCGTCCTGAATCCCCGCGCCTGAATCTGTTCAAGTTGTTCCTTTGTCGTATTAATAATTAAGTAATACTCTCCTTCGTCAGATTGCTGAACCGTACAGATATCAAGTTCTCCAAAAAGTTCACCCATTTTAGAGAACAATTCATCCGGGTCAGCATAATAAACCCATACCTCCATTTTGTTTGAAGCAACTGCGATGGAGGTACACACAAGCATAATACCTAAGGCAACCAATATAGGTCTCATACCACTCTCCTTTTTTTCATTATTTGCCACATACTTATTTATACTCAAGTCTAAGACAATCCTAAATCCCTTAATGTTGTATTATATAGAGAAATAGATACTTGTCAAGTAGAAAATGCAAGTGTATCCGTGAATAGAAAGACCCCGCACAGTGCGGGGTCTTTCTATTAGAATTCCTTAAGCAATTACTTCACGAGGATGAGTTTGTGAGTAGCGATTTTGCCTTCTGCCTCAAGCTTTAAGAAATAAACACCACCGGTCACGGTCTGATGATTATTATCCTGTCCATTCCAGTACACGGTCTTTTCACCAGCAGGTTCATTCACGCGATCCACAAGTGTCCTTACCAATCTTCCAGTTGCATCATAAACCTTCAATGTCACCCTGCCAGCCTTGGTCGTAGCATAAGAGATAGAGGTATATTCTCTTGTTGGATTGGGCATATTAGGAGCAAATCCGAACTTGAATTGGGAGATTGGAGTCGTTGGTTTTTCCTGCACACCTGGAATATGGCCAGTGTGGAAGACTTCATGGGCAGGAACATAGGCACCACCCTGATAGCCACTGGCTACGAATACACCCACATCGCCAGCACTCGTCAGAGTAACAGCAACTGGCGAAACATTACCCACAGGTGTCGGTTTTGGCGCATTCCAGTTAGTCCAGGTATTTGTATATGGACTGTATGACCAGGTCTGATCACTTGAACCACTTGCAGTCTGACCGCAGATTACCCAAAGTTCTTTATTCACTTTATCTACACCACTCGGTACACGATAACGACCATCGGTCATTCCAGGTATGGTTGTCGGTGAACCCCAGGTGATCTGGGAGCAGTTTGCAGGATTGATTCTACCGACGATATAATCATTCCTGTAGGTTGTTGAACCATCATAACCACAGGCTACAATCGCAAATGTATCAATCACACCACCGGCTGCACAACCCCTGCCAACACCGGTCATTGATGTTGCCTGAGTCCAGGAATTGAGATAGGTATCATAGAAATAGACATTGGTATGAGGAGGAACTGTGCCACCCCAGTTACCACCACCGAATGTAAAGATCAATGAATCCTTGTATACACCAGATACCTGATCCATATTCCCGGTTGGTGATGAGGCTCCGCTTGACCAGCTTGTTGAACCTGGATCATATATATCAACCCTTGTCAAAGCAGTAGGCCAGGAATCTGTACCACCAAGTCTGTAGTATTTTCCATTGACTCCCTGGGCAGTACCATAAGCACCACAGCCATAAGGATTGTTAGGTCCAGCAGTCCAGGAACCACCAGCGATATCATAAATCTGGGTCTGGTTAGTATAACCGCCGGTTGTCCTTATACCAAATACCATATACTTTCCATCGTTAATTGTTGCCATTGAATGCCCTGAACTTGGAGTTGGGAATTGGGCAGAAAGGATTTCCCAGAATGTGGGATTGACAATTGATGTCTTTGCAAGGGTATCATTCACAGGATTCACATCGCCAGCCATAACAGTATACGCCTTGATATTATAGGAAATACCAGTCGTGCCACAACAGGTCCAGTTTGGAAATACAATCACAGTATCCTCACCCGCATTGACAGTAATATTCTGGGTTTGGTTATAGACAGTTGTTCCTGAAGAATCAATCCTGAAATAGACATCAAATGTTTCGCTATTATTGCCAAAGTTTTTGTAGGTTGCAGTAGGTTGATAGGTTGTGTTGGGCAACAAGTTATCTGGTGGTTGATTGATTGCAGTTGTTCCAACATCGTGGGTTGCAACATATAATTCACCATTGATCGTCACATTATCAATCGCACCATACCACATCCAGCCATTACCATCGTCATAATAGGCATAGACTTGGAGCCTTGGATAGGTCTTATAAGCACTCACATCAGAAGAATCCCAGGCACCAGAAATATCAGCGGTATAGGTCTTCAATGGAACAACATGCCAGGCAGAACCGTCAAAATACTTGATACCAATCTCAAGTTTTTCAGGTGAACTAAGATAATTATAAGTCACACCCCATTTTAACCAGTTTGTCGTTGAATGGGGAACGATGACTGGTGAAAGTGCAGTATCTTTTAATGGTGGTGCACCGTTACCTGCTGCATCATCATCAAACCACAAACAGGAATCCTGGGCATTTGGTGGAACCCAGCCTGAGTGGAGATTTGAACGGGCAACACCCCAGGCATTCGGGAATGTATATGAACTTGAATGGGTCCAACCCTGCCAGCCCGTCTCAAATGTCCAGCGGATCGTATCATTAAGGATGATACCAATGTCATACACCCAGATCTTATCCGGACCTGACTGGTCAAGGATATAGACATATTGTCCATCAAATGCACAGTCAGCCTCAGAACCCTGGGTCTGACCCGGGTCACACTGCCAGACTGATTCTGGAGTTGCTGCAGGCACACCATTGGTCAGATGATATTGATAGAAATGAGAGGGATTTGCCTCCTCAGCCAGGAATAGCATTGTCGGTGCAGTGGTTGCATTATATGCACCACTCAGACCGCTTGGATATTGCGGAACTGACCAGGTTGTCCAGGTTCCGGTCTGGGATGGAATTGCATAGCCTGCAAGCATACTGCTCCAGTCTGAAGCATATATGGCATCGTTCACCACATTAAAATCCAACCCTTCAAGAGTGCCTGAAACTGTGCGATATACTGAGCCTGTACCATTTGTCATATCGATACGGTAGATCGTATTGTTATAGCCAGCCATGTACATTACATTGCTACCAGCATAACCAATTCCAAGGCGGTATGTCGGCGCTCCAGAACCAAGGGTAACAGAATCCACTTTTGTGCAAGGTGAATGCTTTTGTATAGCATACATCTTTGGATATGAACTGTTCCACTGGGTCACCCATAAGGCATCCCTTTCCCAGTCATAGGCAAGACCCCAGCAATAACCTGTTGGATTAAGTGGACTCAAATTAATCGTATCAACAAGTGTTGGTGTTGCAAAGGGACCATTGTAAGGCACACCCCTTGGATTACCCTGAACCTTAAACACATGTGATGGCACAGCAACAGGTGCTGAGAGATCAGCATTGTCGCCAAATGCCACTGGCACAAACACCAGTATTAAGAGTATATATGTTAATCGCTTCATTTCTTCTCCTTTTTTGATTGTTTACAAATATTCCAGAACAGCCTGGAATAGTACAGATAATAGAACTGACACTTGGGGACAACCTTCAAAGACGATGTTCATTGTGTCCAGCCCAAATGTCTATTTGTTATGTTTGCGAATCACCCCCTTTCTTCTACCCCAATGTAAATGACTATTCTGAGGTAATCATTAACATTATATCCAAAAACCAAAAGAAGTCAAGGGGGAAGATTTCTCTTCCCCCTTTTTATGAATAAGTTACTTTAGCAAAATTCCGCGGGTGCTGTATGAACCATCATCAATCTGGAGATCAAAGAAATAAACGCCTGAAGACACCTGACGACCAAATTCATCATCCCCAGACCACTTTGCGGTATAGACACCAGGTGATTTCATTTCATCAACAAGGGTACGCACAAGTTGTCCTGCAACATTATAAACTTTAAGTGACGCCCTGGATTTCACATCAATTGTATAGAAGATATCCACACTTCTGTATGCAGGATTTGGCGCAAGGCTTATACGTTTTTGACCAGGATCAGTATAATTGCTCAATTCATCAACAGAAATCCAGTTTATCATTTTTGGTTGTTTGGTTGTGAACTTGATCGCCCTTCCACTTACCAGTGGTGCTGCGCCTGTATCGTATACCTTGTTAAAAAGATAGGTTATGCCATATATTTTCAGTGAATCCTGCTGTCCAATTGTGCAACTTGTGGTCGGTTCGGTCACTCGTTTATACTGCACAACAATGTCGTTTTTCAAACCCGGCCCTGCAAGAGTAGAATCATAAATTATAATCTGGAAGGTCAGACGATTGCTTGCCGAACCTGTTATTGAATCATACTGAATGATAAAACGGTGATTTGCTGCATCATTATAATACCACCAGGTGCTTCCAGTTGAACCGGTGTTTAAAGTATCCCAGAATGCTGCAACCATATTTGGTGCAGAAGTTTGTGAACCGTAATCATAGATCTTAGGAAGAATACTATTGTGTTGAACCGTAATAGTTTGCCTTCCAAAGCAGATCCAGCCATTTGAACAAACTGAGATACTATCATTGGTTGTATTGCCTAATCTTTTGGCATAATGTCTTATTACTATAGGGGAACGGATACGAAGGGTGACCATTGGACCACCGGCACCAATAGAAGTTCCAGAACCACCATAATTAGGATTTATTTCTATCCAGTTATAAACGGGCGTCTCTGTATAAAAAACATCAGTATTATCAAGTACAAAATAGCCCGCGCTGTCAGGACCTTCTACCGAACCCATACGCAACTGATAATAGATTTTTCGCGTATAACTTCCTGCAGTCAATTCAAGTTCAAATGGCACAAGTGTACCGAGTTGAATCAGGGTATCTGCCTGAAGCACAAATGGGTCTGCACCATTATGACCTATTGCCTTGGGATTGATATTGCCAAAAGTTGCAGTAGAGTCCAGGATTGTAATATGGCTATTTGTAGTGCGAAGTTTACCGCTGACACTGGTTGCGGTTGCAGTGCCTAAATTGACGATTGTATCTACCAATGTAATTCTTTCTGAAGGATCAAAGAAACTATTTGCATTACCATTGGGTGCGGGATCAAGAACAACCGTGCCAAATTCAGCAACACGCAAATCCGGCAATGAACCAGCAGCAGGTGTATTATCTATTGCCCTTTTTGCCCGTACTCTACCAGCACCATACATCGTATCTTTACCTGCAGTACCCAAATCAAGGGCAGTAAATTGCATTATACTGTCAATCTGAGAAACAGTTAAATTGGGATTTTTGGAAAGTAATAACGCAGCAACCCCGGCCAGAATTGGTGTTGCCATTGAAGTTCCACTCCAATTACTACTATATCCACTATTGTTGGTATAAGAACAGGAGGTGATGCCAACTCCTGGTGCAGCAATATCTGGCCTTAATATGCCTGGTCCTGGTCTGAATGGGTAGTCCCAGTACCAGGGTGCATCTTCCCAGCATGAAGGACCACAGGAAGAGAAACTCGCAAGTGCATCTGTATTATCTACCGCAGCACAGGATATTGTGCCTGCAAGCCTTCCCTGTGCCTCTGAGGGATGGTGCCAGGGTGGAGGCACATCACCAGGACATCTTAAATTGTAGGGGACTGGACAATAACTCCCAGAATACCCGCGTTCATTACCTGCAGCGATAAAAAATGGAATCCCTGCGAGTGCAACATTGGTTACCGCCTTACGCCACATACTCCTTCTCGGTGTCCAGGCAACAAACCAGCCAAGTGACATTGATACTACATCTGCGCCATGGGTCGGCGACTGGGGTGGGGAAATCACAAACTGCATTGCGTCAAAGACATTTTTTTCTGAAATAGTATCGGGCATTGGATAGGCAATTGATGTTCTCACCCTGCACACCATCAATGAACACTGGGGTGCAATTCCACAGGAATCACCTGCAGTTCCATCTGAGGCAATCTCACCTCCGCAACAGGTTCCATGGCCCTGTTGATCAATTGGATTGTTATTGTTATTTTCAAAATTCCAGCCATGATATGGGTAATTAGGATCATTCCACATATGCGATGCAAGGTCAAGATGATTATAATTACAACCAGTATCAATCAATCCAACAATCACGCCCTGCCCTTTATAACCAAGCGCCCAGCAGGAATCAGCAGCCACTTTAGTTACATGCCATTCTTTTGTTCTATAATCAAGGACATCAATCTCAGTTGGATTTCCGTGGGTAAGGAGAATATTTTCACTTGTGATATTTGGATAGGCAATAAATGCTACATCAGAGTGATTCGCAATCTCATTTATAACATCCGGTGTTGCCTTACAATAAAGTGCATTGATGATCCAGAACGATTTAACCTCAGAAACCTTGTTTGCTGCAGTCTGTAAACTGAGATAATTTACAAGTGGTTCCTGGGTTTTTGCCGAGAGTTCTCTTAAATAATTGACAACAGGATATCTCTGTTCACGACGGGGAAGGTCGGCAACAAGATTTCTCAGATAATCTTCATCTGATTGTTCATTAAAAACAACCAGAATCTCAACCTGGTCACCGCTCCTTGTGCTTGCAATGACCTCTTCAAGTTGTGGGTCAATCAATGCCTTTGCCTGGCCCACGCCCACAACACCTATCGTCAGTACAAATAGTAATAAGTTTTTAATATCCATCTCCTTTCTCCTTTGACCTAATAAATCAAAATCCAATCTTTTCTCAACTCGTTTTTTGTTTTGCCTCACCTCCTTTCAGACTTAAGTCCACAATTTATTGCATAAATTAATCCTGACTACATTATAATGAAAATTCCAAATCTGTCAAGTGATAAAGTGAATAGATTGAGTAGGTTTTATTGATTCTTGAATTTACAGTATTTTACCAGTTTATGTAGTAGGTCAATCCTGCATAAACCATCTCCACGCCCAGACCCTTTGCAATGCTTGTGTAGCGGTACTGACAATCAAGAGAAACTGCCTTGCCAAAGTATATTGATAATCCACCAAATCCCATACCAATCGCACGAGGTGAAGAGCCTTCAAAATATTCACCTGTTCTACCGGCAGTTGCTGCTTCTTGAAAAGCAAGATTTTGATTATAGAACAAAATATCACCTTCAACCCCAAAGAATGGTGCGAGGAAGAATTTTCCCAGCCTTGGTGCCACATTAATGCGCAGACCAATGCCTGGCACAGTCATATCCCTTGTAGCGTCGTTTACGATTAGTCCTACCGGCTCAAGGAACATATAAGGTAGTGCTTCTGCTGAAATACGAAATTCGCCACCATAGAATATTTGAGGTAACTGGTCATAATTTTGAAGTGCGTAACTCTTTTCATACTCAGCCCCGGCACCAATACCTATACCCAACCTGCCCGCAAAACACATTATGAAAATCAATATGAATGAAATTGTTAATTTTTTCATTTTGACCCCCTTGTTTCTCTATCATCCATATAGGCAAAATCCGTGCCACCACTTCCAGACTTAAGTCTCGTAAAATGAACACTTTTTTACAAACAAAACAATCTCACATTGCACAAAATCATAACACATTCTCATTTTTGGAAACAGCACCAATCCACATTCCTTATTGGAACAAGATATATCAGGGGGGTGCCCCCTCCAACTTCGCCAAAGGCTAC